>NZ_JUEE01000160.1:0-13728 GCF_000802135.1 Desulfosporosinus sp. BICA1-9 | reverse complement strand
AAATATAAAAAGTATGCCGAAGAGTATCCTTTTCAAATCATTGTGGGCCGTGTGCATCAAACGATGAGTGGAACCCAAATGATCCCATGGTTAGCCCAAACTCCCTGCGAAGGTATTTATATGCCGCTTAACAATGCTTTTGAGCATGAGATTCTAGATGCAAACCCTGAGAAAAAAGAAGGATTTGAGCTTAAAGCCAAAAAATTTAAAGCCAATACCTGGTGTGTCGGAACCACGCTCATGCATTCACAAGATGCAGCGAAGCTGGGCCTAAAAAGTGGGGATATGATTGAAATTGAGAATCCCTTAAAACGATCTGTTAAAAGCAAGGTTTTCGTCAGTGAAGGAATTCGTCCTGGAGTTGTGAAAATGGGCTTCGGTACGGGTGGACGTTTCAGTCCTGGACTCGGTGGAACCTATAAGCAAAAGGATTACACACCCAGCCATAACATGTTAGTCGACCCAGATAGCCTAAGCCCGCTGATGGGAATGCCCACTTATGCGGATATGGTCGTTAAGATTAAAAAGCTTTAATTTCCAAACGAAAAGGGGCTGATCAGTCAGCCCCTAGGCTATTTTAGATGTTGTATATTGCTTCAACTTAGCTCAAAGGAGGACTAGTGTATGGATTTGTCAATCCAGAATTTGAAAGCTCAAACTTATTTCTATAGTTTTTTTTCTACTTTCTTTAGAGAAAAGCCGAGCAACGAGTGGCTAAAATCAGCCCTTGAGCTTGTGGCCAGTTGGGATGAAACGTGCTCTCCGCTCCATCAGCAATTTTCGGAGAACATTCAGAAGTCTGGTCTTGATAATTACCTCAATACTTTATCGCAGGAGTATGAACGATTATTTTTTGCTCCGGGGCATGTCCTTGTTAATCTTTATGAGTCGGTTTACTGTGGAAGTGGTCTGCTCATGCAAGAAACAACTGTGAATGTCCGGCAACACTATCTTCGAGCGGGTTTGGTCGTAAAATCTTTGTATTCCATTCCTGATGATCATATTGCTACAGAGTTAGAGTTTATGCAGTTTCTCTCACAAAAGATATTTGAGCTTGTTCAGCAAGACGGTGTCGAAGAAGCTATTCAGGAAATTATGGTTTGGCAAAGTGAATTCATAAGTGAACACCTTCAGCAATGGATTCCGACGCTAGCCGAAACTATCAGGGCTAAATCAACGGAACCGTTTTTCCAACTCATGAGTATCGGACTGGAATCCCTAGTTGAAGAGTAGTATACATTAACACGATAGTTGCTCTAACAAAACGCAATTGTGAATTCGGCATATCCCCACTTATAAATCTTATATAATCAAGAGAGTCTTTCACCACTTTCGTGTGTGAAAGACTCTCTTTTTTGGGATAGCGCACCGCCAGATTTGAAAAACTTTAAGTTTTGTTACGCCCCCTATCTTTTGGTATTTTCCGCATGAAATTAACCCTCGTCGATATGCTCCAATCCCTGACGATAAAGTTATGCATACGGCAGCTCCTATCCAATCGTATGTATCGGGAATTTTCTTATCAATATCCATCCCCATAAGACTACAAGAAAAATGAAAACTCCTCCATAGACTGCATTAAACTTGACACCATAAAGAATGAGGATTAGTCCTCCAAGAATCCGTACCAAAAAGGCTTTGCTTTCCTAACCACACTAAGTAGCCATCCCCTATTTCGGCTAAACCAGCGAGATAAATAGTATAATTGTGCTAAACACGAATTAGCTCTCCTTAGTAATTGACTCCAAGAGGTGTTTTACGTTACCAATGCAACAAGAACCCTCTGGGTTATTTACCTCACAGCCACAAAGACCGGCCTTTGTATGTACGATTATCTCCTCTAAGACGGTAGTTCTACCCGTTTCCTCTAATTCTTGTAGCACTCTTTTCTTAGTCCATCCGAAACAGTAACAGACGGGGCAGTCTTCGTCTTCGCTTTTTATGTACACTTCGACTTTTATGTCCTTCGTTTCAAATACGTCTTGATTATCGCTAAAATAAACTACGGAACAGGCTTTGTTTGTACACATTTTATAAGAAGCTGAAGGTTCCAGTTTAGCAAATGCACTTGGCACTAACAGGCTATTCAAAGTAATTATTTTCATCAGTCTGCCCTTATCGCCGCACTCCGGGCAACTAAACTCAAAGTCAAATTTGATTGGTTCGATTTGAATAGCACAACAGTCCCCCATTTTTTCCACAACCTTTTCCAAATAGTTATGTTTCTTATATCACGCTGAAAGTAGGACCTACGGTCTGGAATATGACAAAGACAGTATTCCTTCTTTGGTTCACTTTTTGCTTTTGCAATTAATACTGATGAATTAATAAACGTTACAGTGTAAAAGTAGAAAGTTTTCGGATAAACCCTATCATTCGGTCTTATAAACTCTAAATTCATAAACAAATACGCACACTATAGCCCATAATCCACTCACGGTTAAACTTGTAACCATAGCACTAGGAGTATGGATACGGAGGTAAATCGGGCTAAGAGCTAAAAGAACTATGAGGACAATTCCGCAAATAAGAATAATAACTGGGGAAAGCCGCGATTTGTTTCGCCCGATTATATATCCTGTTACGGCGTAAAAAGAAATGGCGGCAAGCAGAAATCCTGAACTTGGAGCTTGAAACGGCGTAAGATTTTCAAAGATGTTGATATTTTCGCCACGGAAGAAAAACCGAAACAGATGATCAATAACTGTACCCCCTCCCCATGCTAAGGCCAAAGGAATCACATGTGACCATTTCTTAGTTGTAACTCGCAGGACAACCACTCCTAGCACAAACCAAAGCATTATTGAGAGATGAGTACCAAGTGCATTAATCCCTCGCATTAAGCCAACAACCAAGGGGGTAGACGTTATGTCCAACCAGGAAACAACGAGGTTATCGAACTCGCCTACCTCATGGAAAACAAAATCCTGAATTAGACCCATTAGTATGATAAAAAGCGTAATAAAAATGAGACCTCCAACCGTAACAAAAAAGCGCTGCTTACCTAGGGATAAATAACGACTAGGCAGTAGAGATAGTTGTTCTCGTAGCCAAGCCATTAAATGCTCGTGCTTCTTGTATAAATAGTAGAAGACTATAAAAATAACTACAGCCGTGGTTCCTAGCAACAGAGCATAGCGATGTATAATTGGTAAAAAAGTTTCCCAACGACTACCGAGGAGCCGACCAAGAGTTATAAAGAGGGTTGTCCACAAGATTGCTCCGAGATAAGCAAAGAAGGCGAAATTGCGATATTTTAATTGACTGAGTCCAGCGATATACCCGGAAAGATGGCGGACACCAGGAATAAAGTAACCTATAGTCAGGAGTTTCCCGCCATGCAGTTGATACCAACTTAGCACTTTTTCCAATCGTTGGCCTCCTGCATGTTTCTTCAGATGTCCCAAGACTTTCTGCTGAAAGAATTTTCCCAAAATGTAGGCAATAGTAATCCCCGTAGCACTACCCGTTGCCGCTGAAATAATGGCAAGAAAAAGGTTAAGCTGACCGGAATAAGTTAAGAAACCGACAAAGGTCATAAGAAATTCATCGGGAATAGGAAGTCCTAAAATGGAAGTCCCTAAAATAACGAATAATCCCGCATAACCATATTGCGAAATATAGTGGATTAGAAGCTGAGAAGTCATGGGTTACTCCTTCATCAAAGGCTAATGCCGAGTTTAAGACGCTTTGCGTCGTTTAACATGTCTCCAACCTATGGTTAAAGCTAGCCCTAGGCCAGTTAAGCCCATAGCAATGAGAAAAACAAAACCTATGAGTGGAAGACTAACCAGGGCGACAAATAATATTGATTGAGCTAACCATCTGGTAATAGCAGGGTACTCCAATATTCTTGGCGACAACACCTTGTTTCCAACAAATTGCATAACAGGAACAAGCCCAAGAACCGCTGCAATGACACCCAAGATGAGAATGAGAACGGCAATCGGGATACCAAACACCGTAAGGGTAAGTAACACCGCAAAAGAAACGAGTAACATTACAAAAGCCGTGCCTATCCCGAATAAACGGATAAAAGCTGTAGAGAGTAAGTTCTCAGATGAACCTAAACGGTTTCTCATGAAGTAACCCAACCCAGTAAAGAAAACTATGCCTAAAAGACTAACCACTACTCTCAGAACCCAAATCCCAAATAGCAAAGCTCCAGCAAGCAAGGTCTCATTTATTAGTTTTTCCGTAAAGTTGACTTCAAATACTCCCGTCTTGGCACCTTTCAACGCTGAATTGTAAACATGTCCACCCAGGTCAATGACCAAATCCACTTGGGCTGTTGGTTCCAAATATACATTGCCATTAATCACAAGAACGGCATCGGTCACACTTCCGGCAATCCGGGCGTCAGCCCCAACACTAAGAACTGTTTCAACAGAATGACCTTCGGGGACAGTAATGGGATTGCCCCCCACCTGCGTTACAATCGCATCCGCTAAAGCATAGTTGGGTAAAGAGAATAGTAATATGGAGATAATAATTATTCCTAAGCCAAATCTGTACACGAATCTCATAAAGACACCTCTTTCAAACGGCTTCCCCGTAATAATGCTCGAATCATATAGATACCGAAAACACTTAAAAAGAACGATGTAGCCCCAATTCCCCAACTGGTTGTCGTTGGCAATAGCATCAGGAGAACCGTTTTTACCCGCCAAAAAGCATAACCCGTTGCATAAAACAAATGAACGATTCTAAGAAGGAATGGTGACAAGAGAAGAAGCGGACTCCCCAACAAAACTAGAGTAATGAGTGTAAAAACACTCTGCTTGCTAACTTTTTGCTGCTCTTTCTCGACGGCGATAAGAATACGTTGTTCTAGGTCAATCGGCACTGGAGAGTTTTCAAGTGATCGCTGAAACCTTTCTTGAAGCATCTGAAACTCCCTCGCCACGTTCTGGCAATTCTGACAGGAAATCAGATGAGCCTTAATTTCGGCATGCTCGAAATTGCACAGTTCTCCGTCGATGTATTCAGACATCCGTTCTAGGCATTCTTGGCATTCCAACTTTATCACTCCTTTTCCCGTTCTCCTTCAGAGAGGATCTTCCTTAATTGCAACCTAGCAGTATGAATTCTTGATTTTACTGTCCCGACTGGAACCCCCAAAATATTGGCGATTTCTTCATAACTGTATCCCTGCCACTCTCTGAGCACCAATGTTTCACGATATTCGCTACTGAGACGCTGTAAAGCATCTCGAATAAGTAAATGTTGATCCAATTGTTGGCTTGTCTCTTGCGATACAATGTCTAGTTCCGAGTCGGCTATTGGTGTCGGATGCTGTTTCTTAAGACGATCAAGGCAGGTATGGGTAATAATCTTATTGAGCCAGGAGTGAAAGGCGTGAGGGTTACTCAGTTGCCCGATTGAACGGTATATTTTTAAGAAAACCTCTTGAGAGACATCCTCTGCCTCGCTCTGGTCTTGTAGTAAGGCAAAGGCGGTACGGTAGACATAGGGAGTATAGCACTTGACCAAAACAGTAAAGGATTGTTCATCTCCCGCTCTTATTTTTTCTATAAGTTTAATGTCAAACTCGGTCACAGCATTTTTCCATCCCCTCGCCCCATATACTTCGGGAGAGTTTAAAACAGTAAGTAAAAAGTCTATTCACAAATTATATATACCCTATCTTGGGCTGTCTTTTTGTTTGCAGATAGCTAATGATGCCTGGCATAATCGAGATAAAAATTATTGCAAAGATCACTAGAGTAAAGTTATTCCTTACAATCGGCAAATTTCCAAAGAAATAACCACCGAAGACAAATGAAGACACCCATGTTAATCCTCCGATTACGTTGTACAAAAGAAACCGCCAATACGTCATGGCCCCAATACCAGCAATAAATGGTGCAAAGGTCCGAATTATAGGAATGAAACGGGCGATAATTATCGTTTTTCCCCCATGCTTTTTATAGAATTGATTAGTACGCTCCAAGTTATTCTTGTTTAGAAAACGAACCTCTTTAGAAAAAACTTTAGGGCCAACCAATTGCCCAATTTGATAGTTCAGAGTATCTCCTAACACAGCAGCGAGTGTTAGGAGAATGATTAAAGTTTTGAGCTCAAAAGAGCCGCTCGCTACAAAGGCACCAGCTACAAAAAGCAAGGAATCTCCCGGTAGAAACGGGGTAATCACAAAACCTGTTTCAGCAAATAGAATTAAAAAGAGAATCAAGTAAGTCCATACCCCATAGTTTTGAATAACCAATCCCAAGTTCTTATCCAGATGCATAAAAAGGTCGACTATCGTTTTGATGAGTTCCAAAATATTTTCCTCCTCAAGGTGTTTTCAAGATTGCTTCTAAACAATAAGACGAGGCAAACCTCAGAAAAGTTCGCAACTTTTAATCCGGCTTATCGTCTTTTTATTTATTGCTCCCGAACTTTTAGCTATTTTAGGTCGTCTTATTAATTGAGTAAGGTAAAATATGAACTTGTACTTAAAATGGAGGAAAAATTATATGAATTTATTTGACCTTTCCGGCTACCACCTCATCAATCAATGGGCTGGACATCATCCGATTGTAGACAAAATTATGGCTTTCTTTGCCCAATATGCTTTAGAACTATATGTAGTGTTGTTTTTATTAGCTTGGTTTACTTTACCCAAATCAGAGTCAGAGAAACGTCACGCTCTGGTTGTGGCGGGATTTTCGGGTGTGTTAGCACTGGGCTTTAATGCTTTAATCAGTCAGTTATTCTTCCGGCCACGCCCCTTTGTTACTCTTCCAAAAGACACATTTACACAGCTTATCCCCCATTCGCTAGATACCTCATTTCCCAGTGACCACACATCAGGAAGTTTTGGGTTTGCTGCAGGGTCCTGGAGAAAAGCTTCATTTTGGGTAAGATGGAGTTTTACACTTTTGGCTATTCTCGTAGCAATTGCTCGTGTTTATACAGGGGTGCATTGGCCAACCGATGTATTAGCCAGTACTATAATAGGTATTGTCAGTGCCAAAATTATTTGGCTTATTAACCCTGTATTTGAGCCTTTGACGAACCTGGGTCTGCGGATATTCCATTATGGAAAATACGCCATAAGGAATTCAAACTGAGTCATTAAAATGTATAGATCTACTAATGAAAAACACTCTCGGGAGGGATTTGTGTTTGCATAATGCTCTTCTCGTAACATCTGGCAAGGCTAAGCTTCCCCATATTTGTCTATACTCTAACTGGAATAAGTTTAAAAGGTGAGATGCATGCGAAAAAAAGGATTGGTTTTAATCTTACTTGTGATTGGATTACTGGTCACAAGCGGATTTATCTTACAAAGCTACAAAAGTTTCAAGGTGCAAGAAGGCTTTGTGCCTTTGCCTTTATCTTTTGACCCCTATAATTCGAATTCTTCCTATAACTGGAACGGAAGTGTTGTCAGTATCCAGAGTGGGTTCATAAAGGGGGAAATAAAGGAAAATGGCAATGAGGAGAGCTTGCTACTTAGATCCCTTTCCCCAACACCAACAATAACCATAAAAAGCGGTAAGGAAAAATCATATAGGCTAAGATTGGAAAACATTAGCCCTTCTAAAATTGAAACTAGAGACGGGCTAGAAAATCTAAAGGTTATTGATCCGCACACTATTTCGTTTACTGTTGACTTAAAAGTAAACCAAGTGAAGACCATTAATTTTACGCTGAGAACTCGCGGGAATCCTGAAGTAGTGATTTTGGGAGACAATAGAAACGGCTATGGTACGTTTACTCAAATCATCAACCAAGTAAATGGAATTAACCCTGCCTTTGTCATTGATAACGGCGATCTCGTCTACGGAGGAGAACCTAACCGGTATAGGCTTTTTTATGAAACTGTTTCCAAACTTCAAGTTCCGCTTTATACTACCTTGGGGAATCATGATATCCGGGAGAATGGCCGGGAGATATATACCCAGCTTTTTGGGCCTCCTTACTATTCCTTTGATTATTTAAACAACCACTATGTTTTCTTGGATAGCTCAAGAGGGTGGAAGGAAAAAAGAGCCATTCCGGACGAAGAGTATCAATGGCTTGAAACTGACTTGCAGCATGCTCAAGGAAAACGTATTTTTGTTATTTCCCATATTCCTCCGACCGACCCCAGGTCTAACATCACACCAAATACATATCCTGAATTAGGTCAGACGCAAAAAACCAGCTTTTTGCAAAATGAAATGAATAAGCTAAGTGGTACCAGCAACATAGACCATGCCTTTAATGACAAGGAGGAAGCCAAAAGGTTTGAAAGTCTAATGACTAAGTATAAGGTGGATACTGTTTTCTTGTCTCACATTCACAGCTTTTTCAGTTTCGTTAAAGACAACGTAAGGTACATCATTACTGGAGGGTCTGGAGCCGAACTTCTGACCAAGGATAGCTATTACCATTACATTCGCGCTCATATAACTGATGGAGAAAATTACTTGGAAATCGTACAACTGCCATCACCACCCAATCAGATCTTCGATAGATATTTGGCAGCAGGACAGTTGTTCGCTAGCTCTATATATAAAGAATATACAACGCTAGTGTTAGCCATCGCTGTGTTCATAGCTTTGATAGTAGGCTGGATACTTTGGATATACCGCCAAAAGTGGTGGTCATATCTTAAACGTCTTGGTCTTTGGTTTTATGAAGTAGCTAAATTTTCCATCCTTAAGTACAAAGAAATAGTTAGAAGAGGATAATATTCAAAAAGCTCAAAGTGAATCAAGTCATCGGTAAGCGTGGCTATTATTTCGAACTACAAAAAAGGATTAAAGTTCTCTATTTTCAATGAACTTTAATCCTTTTCCTGTAAAATCCGAACATTAATATTGTAGCAGTTAACGCCATTGCTGAACCGAAGTAAAAAGGAGCTCTACTGTCAACTTTGTCGTATAGTACACCAGCTATAACACTTGCCGGAAGCAACGTGATCCCGATGATTGAATTGTATATTCCTAGTCCAGTGCCTCTCTTGTTCTTGTCAATAAGATCCGAAACCAACGCTTTCTGCACACCATCCGTTGCTGCACTGTAAAGTCCATATAATGCAAAAAGCAAAATCACTACCGCTTTATCGTTAGTTCTTCCAAAACCGAAGTATATAATGGAATAAAGTAAATACCCGAAGATAATGAGTCTTTCTCGACCAAATCTATCGGAAAGTATACCGGCAGGAACAGCAAAAATGACGGATACTGAGTTGAAAATCAGGTATACAAGAGGTATGAACAAGGCTTTTATACCGATGTCATTAGCTTTTACCAACAGTAGAGCATCGGTTGAGTTACCCAGGGTAAATATGAAAACAATAATCAAGAACATATAATATCTGATTGGAAAGTCCTTAAATGCAATTTTCCCAGGAAGTTCAGCTTTAATCTTCTTAGCCTCCCTGATAAAGAAAACTATTGCAAGAACCCCTAGTAAACCGGGTACTGCTGAAAGCTGGAATACCTTACGATAATCACCCGGGAAAACTGCCAGAACAGCAAAGGCCAATAGCGGTCCCACTATGGCTCCACTGTTATCCATTGCTTTATGAAAGCCAAAACATTTCCCTTTTTCGCACTCGCTTGATGATCCGGCTATAAGGCTGTCTCTTGGTCCAGTTCTTATTCCCTTTCCAACCCTTTCGGTAAATCGGATTATTAAAACCTGCAAAGGCGAAGTTACTATTGAAAACAACGGAGACAAAATTGCTGTAATAGCATAGCCTACTACCATGAAAGGTTTGTTTCTTCCAATCTTATCACTCCAACAGCCTGATAAAGCCTTGAGAACCGAAGCTGTACTCTCTGCTATTCCTTCGATAAGAGAAACCTCTGTCTTTGATGCCCCTATAGACATTAAAAATAACGGCATAATGGCATATATCATTTTTGTTGTTGTATCGGTTAGAAAGCTGGTTATCCCTGCAAAAAAAATGTTCCATTCAAGCCCTAAAACCTTTTTTTGCTTCTCGTTCTCAACACTCACCACCTATTCCCCCCTCAGAATTGTATATTGATAAACCATATCACTATAGTTTTCAAAAGCTTTTTTAACCTGTACCAGTTTTTCCTTTGCACAATCTCCTTGCAAAGAATAAAATATATCCCTTGCCTCAATCTTGCCATACCACGATAAAAGCTTATCAAGTTCTTCCTCTTCTTCTTCAACTTCTGCAAAAGTGAACTTTTCTATTGCGATTTCCTTTTCAATTTCCTTGAAATAATCCTCACACTTATCTATAAATTCTTTGTACTCCTCATCTCTTGCTTTATTAAAATAGGCAATAACTTTATCTTCATGCTCAAGATTTAAAAATTCACATTGCATCAATAGGACTTCACCATTTTTGACCTCAATCTCCTGTGAAATTGTCTGTAATGCAGAGTAATTATCATCATTATGGGGTAAGACCCACATTGATTGTTGTATGTTAACAGCACCGAGTTTTTTAAGACTTCTCCATGTTGCCACTCTTAATCTTGATGGTTCTGTAGGTAGGTTATAGTTTATTACCAGCCATTTTCCTTTTTCCATTCTTTCCACCTCTTTGTAACTTTCGTTACATTGAATATATCATGATGTAACATCCGTTACAATTGTAGATTAACTAAATTTTTACTCCTCTATTTCCTCCACCCTTATCCCACTCTAACTATATATCTATAATGAACCTCTTTACCATCGGCAGATAGATATGTCCGTTAATATTGTTCTCAAACAGGTCATGGGAGGATTCTGCTATCATAATATCCTTGTTTAACGATTCTCTGCAAAATTCCTGCAAAGGCTTCGGCACACACAAACCCAATTTATGGATGTCCATATCCTTGCAAGCATTTAACACTTGCAGATAGTCTTTTGCCTCATGGGGCAGGATGCTTCCGCAGAGCAGACGGATGTCCGCCTCTCTGAATATCGTGGGTGGTTCTTTGATTTCCCCGCAGTCGTAAATGATAAAGTTGTAGTCTTTATCCAGCTCATTGGTAAAATAGCAGTCAACACCGCCGACGGGATAAGCTTCTCCGTCTTTCTCCGCATCATAGATATTTACGATCCAGTTCAAATGCCGGTTGGTGTTAGTCTCCACATAGCAGGCGGAAGCCCCCCGCGCAATGAGCCAGGCCGCCAGATTAAAGGCGGTGACTGTAACGCCGCTCCGCCTCTGTGTGCCGGCAATGGCAATCTTCACATTTCGGCTGTTCCACTTGTATTTGACTATCTCTTTCGGCTTCGGGGCTTCTTCAAAGGCAGTATCCTGCTTAAAGCTTTCCGGTGGTCGCTTATACCTTTGCATACCATCCTCCGAAAGACACTCGGCAAGCTCATCCCTGATACCGTCTATGCTGCCCGCGGTCACAATATCCGTTACGCCGATATCCACCAGCCTGCCGATATAGGCATCTGCATTTGCCATATCCGAAAGGATGGGGATGATTCTCATATTCAGCATCATTTGCATGGATTGGAGGGCAACGATGAAATCATCAAGCTGTTCCTCTATACAGGAAACATCCACAAGGAAATACTTGCAGCCTATATAATTCCGCATGTCCTTTGCGGCAAAAAGCTTCA
Source organism: Desulfosporosinus sp. BICA1-9 (assembly GCF_000802135.1). Lineage (NCBI taxonomy): Bacteria > Bacillati > Bacillota > Clostridia > Eubacteriales > Desulfitobacteriaceae > Desulfosporosinus > Desulfosporosinus sp. BICA1-9. Next base: position 2,181 of record NZ_JUEE01000160.1, on the reverse strand, counting down.
AGGAAAACCTGCCGATGAGCTTCTTTATCACAAGCTCCTGCCCCTCCATAAAGTCTGTCAGTCCGCTTTTCCCATTACTTGAAAGATACAGCAGCAACGCTAACACCTCCGTCATAGGGCTTGTTTTCCCGCTCTTTGAGATTTGCAGTAAGGAGCAGGATGATCCCGATCACCACAATCAGTACATAGATAAACAGTTCAATCAGTTTTTTGCGGTTATTCATGTTCTACCTCCGCTCTATAATGCTCACTCAAAATAAAGGGCTTTTTATTGTGATATAATCCAGAATGGGCCGCCCGCTCCGGCGCTTTTATGGGCTTCGTTCAGTATGATAGATAAATCCCACGCCTGTTCGCTGCGTTTTTTGCTAGCTGGGTCGGCCACCAAGGTTTTTCCCCCGGCGGTCACGCCCCTGAGTACGATGAAATGCCCGCTGGATGTAAAATGCCCCTTGCTCATAAGGGCAACCACCAGCTTACCGGAAGACAGGGCATCAACGATTTTTTGCGGTTCTTTTGCCGGACAGCCTTCCGCCTGCAAACCGAAGGCTTTTGCTGCGCTCGGAATGAGGGAATGATAGGAACCGCCGCCGGGAGCCCAATACCCGTTATCATAAGACCATTTTGCCATTTCTACCGGGTCAACCGTTTTATCCGTCAGGCTGGATACTACCATAGCCATTGCGGTGGGACCGCAGCCATACCCACCGATGTTGTCTGTCCCGAAAGGCATGTCTTTATATCGTTCATCTCCTTGGTTGTAGTAGACCACTGACGTGGCTCCATCGGTAAAGATCACGCCCTCATAGGATGTTACGCCGCTTTCATAATTCGTTGCCGCAAGGTATTGGTACATCCCGTAGTCGTTTTGCAGCCGCTCTACCTCGGTAATGGCCCGGCTATCGAAAAACTCACCCAAAAATTCCAGCGGGTGAGTAAGGATATAAACGAAGGCCGTCAGGATGAGAACTACACACAGCAAGGGGGTAAGAATAATAATCAGAAGCCTTTTTCTTGCTTCCTCATCAGATGCAAGCTTTAAGGCCGCCTGTACAAGAAGCTTTGCCGTTGCCGGATCAATTGCCATAAAATCAAATCACCTCCATTTAAAAGGCGCTCCTGAGGAGCGCCTTTACGGTTCATTGGGCTGTGTCGCTAGTGTTTATTAGAATCAGTTCGCACTTCAAAGGTATTGGGGTCAATCAGAATCACAGTCTTTCCCAGGGTGCGGGCAAAAGAAAGGATGTTGCCCGCGCCGCTGGATTTGCCGTTCCATACCGCAAGCACATAATTACTTTGCTTGACCATGTATTCCTTTTTCTTTTTGATGCAATCCTTAGTGTAATGACGTTGTAAAAGGGTTTCCTTATCGCATCGTTCCACAATAGAGAAGTACCTGTCACGCTGCGCTATCGTCCATTTTACCGCCTGATCCTCACAGGAAATAACGCACTCCAGGGTAATTTCGGGATAGTCTCTTTTGAGGTCAAGGACGATTTCTGCGGCAAACTGGCCGACACCTAAATCAACACCGCTGATGAAATGAGTAACTCCCAAAGCTTCAATCAAATGGACCGCCTGTTCCTTCAGTACCTGCTTCAACCGCAGGCAACCGGCGTTTTCTTCGTCAAACCCATTGGGAAGGATTTGAGGGCGGGGTCCCGCAAAGCAGCAGGCAGGCTTTATATTGGCTTCTTTAATAAGCATCGTCATTTCATGCAACCACCTTTCTCATAGTAATAAGGAATTAAAGCATATATTTTCTTACATTATATGGAATACGTTTCCCTATGTCAATAGAAACATATGCTGTAATTCCGTATAATGAACCGATGTATTGTCTATAATCATATATACAAGGTGGTGAATTGTAATGTATGAGGATTTGTTTTACGAAAGATTAACTAGGCTCCGCACACAAAAAGGGGTTTCCGCAAGGGATATGAGCCTGTCTTTAGGTCAAAGCGAAAGCTATATCAATAAAATTGAGAACAAAAAGTCGTTGCCGTCCATGACAGGATTTTTTTATATCTGCGAATATCTGAATGTCCCTCCAAAGGATTTCTTTGATGACGAAGTAAGCTTTCCGACAAAATTAAATGACTTAATTGATGAGTTAAAGAAGCTAAACGATGGCCAGTTGGAGCATCTTCTGGCTATTATTAAGGACTTAAAGACAAA
>NZ_JUEE01000159.1:0-7049 GCF_000802135.1 Desulfosporosinus sp. BICA1-9 | reverse complement strand
GATGAAAACGAACTTCATTAATACGTCGCTCAAGGTCAGGGCCAACCATATCGCCTTCCTCTGTGAAAACCTGGATAAAACCATTAAGGATGTGAAGCATGAGCTGCTCCAAATCGCCCCCAATGACAAGGAGACGTATATCACTTATAAGAATAAAATATATGATCTTTTGAATGTGTGGCTTAAGGATGAGACGTGGAGCAGGCAAGCTCGTCCCGGCGAAGATACGCAGTAAGGAATGGTGAGCATGAGCACATCCCCGAAGCTTCGGATACTTCAGGCTGGGAAATCGCGGCGGACGCTGTCGTTGTTCAGGTAGAGGCCGGTCTGCAGGAGTACCGGCGTATGTACGGTCCCAAATTCGCCAGAAAAGCCTCGTGATCATGTATTTATTATGAGACTTGGAAAGCTCACAGCTTTCAATTGCTGGAGCCACCTTTTTATGTTTCGGTTTGTATGTTGTTGTAGAATTCCGTTAGCTCCGCCTGTCATGCTCTTGATGATAGTTATTTGTACTTGGAATTTCAGAGCACCCAAGGACCCGAGGAATTGGGGCGGTTTAGATGGATGAATAAAGTACTTTATCGTAAAAAGAGGGTTGAATCGGGCCGTAGCTCGTCGGCAAAGATAATCTGAACATCATTCAGTATCTCCTTGTCAGAATAGTTTTCCATTGTGTGAGGGTCAGACCCCGGAACAATTCATCGATGATCCCTGTGTTTGATAGGCCACTGTAGAGGGTTTATTTATAGGCTTTCACTATCTATCTGAAGGGTACTTGGATTGATGATGACCAGTTCCAGTTTTTTAGCCTTCGCCTTACTTATGGTAACCATCGTCCCGCTGAATTGGTCGTCGAAAACAGCAATCAGCCGCTGCGCTTGATTCACAATATAACTGTTGCGGTCAAGATAGCACCCCTTATAATAGCTGCGGCTGACAAAGGTTTCCCGGTCGCATTTGTCAAGAAGACCGAAGTACCTGTCCCGGTCTCTTTCCGGCCAGTGCTCGGCCTGGGTCTCGCAAGCCAGGGCCGCTTCCAGAGTAATCTCCGGGTACCTGTCTCGTAATCCTATAACGGTTTCTGCAAAATATGTATCCGATCCTAGAGCAAAGCCGCAGATAAAGTGGGTATACCCATCCTTTATCGCGGCTTCTGTTTCTCTGTATATCAATATCTTTAAATTTACGCAGGCAATACTATTTTCGTCATTCTTAAACGGGAGCTTGGAAGGGCTGTAACCGGTGAAACAGCAAATTTTTGGCGTAGTCATTTAGATCACCTCATATTGTTACTCCTAAGGGAGCAAAATTACTTCTGAGGTAATTATATCACCGCAGTTACTCCTATGCTATATAAAATTACTTATATGGTTATATTATTTAAGAAATATATCCTTTTATTACCCTTATTGATACAATCAAGCCAAAAGACTGTGGAGTGTGTTCCGCATGGTAAGAATTAAGTTGTCCGAGTTGCTCGGAAAACATAAAATGAATCAAAAGACTTTATCGAGGCTCACCGGAATCAGGCCGGCGACTTTATCGAAGATGTATTACGAAGAAACAAAGAGGATCGAGATCGATCAGATTGATAAGATTTGCGCCGTGTTTAAATGTAAAATTGGTTCAAGAATTAAGATTAATTCTTGAACCAGAAAATGAACATGATAAGCATGCGATTAAAATAACTAATATGGCAGGTGCACTATTAGGGTACTTACCACGTTATTATGCACAAGGAATTAGCAAGCTAATTGGAAATAATACCAGGATTACCTGCAGGGTGATTGAGGTAAGTAAAGATACAGAATGTGTAGAATGTATTAAGGCGGATTTGTCGATAGAGAGAAACCTGCTTTAGTTTTCTCTACTTTGGTAGCTGCACTCACTTGAATGTGGGTGCCTTTTTATGTAAACTCGGCATAAAAATGTTCGAGGTAATGGGGAGGGTGGAGTCTGCCAGAGACCGCGGGGTCTCGCGAGCATTTACTTGCGTGCTTACCTGTGACATCCGCTGCTTGTTCTTTAATAGATAAGCAATTAGCCCAAATAGGAGCATGGGCAGCTCAACGCATGGACCCACAATGAACTACTATACGTATTTATAGCTAGCGCCCAAGCTCCGATCGTAGATTTAGATATCAGGTTTTTTGAACGGACCGCCCACTCTTATATATATTGGGTTTGAATAATTTCGTTTACAGGTCTTTTGCAAAAGTTAAGAATAAATACCTGTTGATGTGGGACTTATAGGCGATGGTTTTCGCCATTAGATACCAGATCCAAGATCCAAGAGGAGGGCATTGATGAATTTCAGTATTGACCAAAGGAATCCAACTCGCATATAATAATGGAACAGATCCCACCACGCCTCTTAACAATGCGTACCAAGGTGGGCCTTTTTTCTTGAGGGAATCATATTGGCAATATTGACGACTTGCTCTATTGAAATCAGGTGGATCAGGAATGGTGAGACCGGTATCCTGACATTAGGTGTGAGGGTGGAAATCTTATAAAAAATTGACAACAAGATTATTAGACTTTTAATATGGTATATTATAGGAAAAGGGTTTATACAGATTGGACTTGACGGCTAAGGTTCATGTGAAGGCTAAAGTAATATAAGGGTGGCATTATGAACTTTGAAGAACTGCTTGAAAAGTATCAAGCGTTGTTACTCGAGAACGGCAATCTAAAAGAAGAAATAACAAATTTACAAACTAAGCTCGGTGTTTCAGAACATCGGGCTATTCTTGATGGACGCTCTGATAATGTGTTTGTGGATAGCTTATTTCCGACACCTGATACATTTACAGAAGTATCCAATCATGTATCAGAAGGCAATACTTTGCTATCAAACATAAACAGCATGTCAGATCCCAAGGACAAAATCGAGTTATATATGTCACTCTTTAAAGGACGGGATGATGTTTATGCTAAACGGTGGGAAAATAAAAATAAGGGAACGGATGGATATATCCCGTGTTGTTTAAATGAATGGAAATCTGAACTATGCAGAAAACCAAAGGTAAAATGTACCTCTTGCTCCAATAAGGCCTACGCCCGTTTGGATGAAAAAACTATCGACGATCATTTACGAGGGCGTGGCAATTTAGTTGGGGGAATCTATCCTCTGTGCCTTGATGAAACTTGCTATTTTTTAGCGATCGACTTTGATGATGGAGAGTGGCAGAAGGATATTTCACAGTTTAGAGAAGTATGTTCGGAATTTGATCTGACCGTAGCGATTGAACGTTCGCGGTCAGGAAATGGAGCTCATGCCTGGATATTCTTTGAAAACCCTATAGCCGCAACGTTGGCGAGAAAACTCGGAAGCGCACTACTTACCTACGCTATGAATAAAAGGCATGAGATTACCTTTAAATCATATGACAGGTTTTTTCCTAATCAGGACACTATGCCAAAGGGCGGTTTGGGAAATTTGATTGCGTTGCCCTTGCAAAAAGCAGCAAGGATTAATAATAACAGCGTTTTTATAGATGCCAATTTTGAACCATATAATGATCAATGGGAATTCATGACAACCCTGCGAAAGCTGTCTGAAGATGAAGTCGAAAGTCTCATATCAAAACTTTGCAATGGAAACGAACTTGGAATCTTGAAAAGAGATGATCAAGAAGAACCACAAAAACCTTGGGAAACAAGAAACACTGTCAAACTATCAGAGAATGATTTTTCTCAGACAATAAAAATTGTCAAAGCAAATATGTCTTCATCTTGAAAACAGGCATTTCTCATAGAGCGTTAAATCAATTAAAACGGTTGGCGGCTTTTAATAATCCAGAGTTTTATAAGGCCCAGGCCATGCGAATGCCCATCAATAAAAAGAAAATACCTAGAATAATATCATGTTCTGACGAAACAGAAGACTATCTCTGTCTGCCAAGAGGGTGTGAAGCTGATGTAAGGGCCTTTTTTGCAGAACTAAAGATTGAACCTGAATTTATCACTGAAACCAATCACGGCAGAAGCATCGATGTAGAATTTATCGGCAGTTTGAGAGATGAACAACCACGGGCACTTGCTGAATTGCTCAAGCATGATACTGGAGTGCTCTCCGGAACCACTGCTTTTGGAAAAACTGTGGTTGCCATAAAGCTGATTGCTGAGAGAAAAGTTAATACGCTGATAATTGTTGATAAAGTAAATTTAGTTACCCAATGGAAAAAAAGATTAACGGAATTCCTGACGATAAATGAAACACTTCCAGACGTAATTGATGTCAAAACGAAAGGAAGAAAAAAGGTAAATAGTACTATAGGGCAATTGGGTGCAGGAAAGGATAGCCTGAGTGGAATAATCGATATAGCTGTCATGCAATCGTTGAACAGAATGGGAGAAGTGAAGGATTGTGTGAAAAATTATGGCATGATTATTGTGGATGAATGTCATCATCTTTCAGCGATTAGCTTTGAGAATGTACTTAAGAGTTCTAATGCAAAATACGTTTATGGATTAACCGCAACGCCTACACGAAAAGATGGGCATCAGCCGATCATCTTTATGCAATGCGGTTCTATACGATTCAAAGATGATGCCAAAAAACAGGCAGAGAAAAGACCCTTTGAGCATTATGTCATACCAAGGTTTACGTCGCTTAGAGTCCCTTTAGATAAGAATGAAAAGGATGTATCGATCCAAGAATTGTATTCTGATATTGTGGTTAATGAATTTAGGAATCAACTGATCATAGATGATATCGTTAGAAGCTTTGAAAGTGGCAGAAACTGTCTTGTTTTAACTGAAAGAACGGCTCATGTCGAATTACTTTCCAATAAGTTACGTGAGAGAATTCCCGAAGTAATCTCTTTAACGGGTGGAATGGGAGTAAAACGAACTAGGGAGATCATGACAAGAATATCTGAGACACCAGATGACAAGCCGTTAACCTTAGTTGCCACTGGAAAATATATTGGGGAGGGTTTTGACGAACCACGCCTTGACACGTTGTTTTTAGTGATCCCAATATCTTGGAAAGGCACCTTGCAACAATATGCAGGAAGGCTTCACAGACTCTTTGCCAATAAAAAAGAAGTGCAAATCTATGATTATGTGGACATTCATGTTAGGATGCTTGAACGGATGTACCATAAACGGCTTAACGGATATGCCACGATTGGTTATAAAGCAAAAGGCGAGAGTACTGCACCAGAGTCAATCGATGTGATTTTTGACAAGAGCAATTTCTTATCGGTTTATACGAATGATATTATCAATGCCGCAAGAGAAATTCTGATAGTAAGCCCCTTTGTTACCAAGAGACGTACTCTGCAAATGATGCAGCACCTGAAGCTTGCTTTAGAAAATAAGGTGAAAGTAATCGTGATAACCCGGCCTATTGGAGATTTCAAAGACAAGGATACGAGTGCTTTGCAGGGGACCTTGGACTTATTGCAAGTGGCTGGAGTAAGTTTAGTTTTCAAATCGAATATCCACCAAAAATATGCCGTCATTGACCAACGAATCGTATGGTATGGGAGTATCAATCTTTTGAGTTTTGGTAGTGCTGAAGAAAGTATCATGCGACTTGATAGCCCAAACATTGCTAACGAATTAATAATGAGCATGGACAAATAACATAGCCGGGAAATATCAAAGTTTCCCGGCTATATTATTCTTAATGGATCTTCAATTTATTTATGATATGATATGTAAGTAATTGTAAACGGAATGAAAGTTAAATTTAAGGAGGGATTCGGTATGACTTTAGCGCAAAAGATTGAGCAGATTTTAAAAGATGAGTTAAAACCTGAAAATATTAAAACAATTATCGATTTAGCGGAGTTTTTAAAGGTTAGAGAAAGCCAAAAGAAATGGGATGAAATTAATGAGTCCGAACATGAATTTATCACAGCGGAAGAACAGGCCCATCTTGATGAAGTAAAAGCAAAAGGTCAATTTATTGACCAAGATGAACTTCTACAAGAATTGGGGATAAATAAAGATGAAATACAAAATTAGGTATGAAAAAGATTGTCTTAAATACTTAAAAATGGATAGAAATACTCAAGTTAGAATCATTTATGCTATAGGCCAACTTCCGTTTGGGGATGTGAAAAAACTGCAAGGAAATATTGATGACTACAGATTGAGAGTAGGTAATTACAGAATAGTGTTTAGCAAAGATGATGAAAACATATTAATTAGTATCATCAAAATTGCTCCTCGTGGAGAAGTTTATAAGAGATTATAAGAGACCTGAAGAGGGTCTTTTAATTATTTCTGTATTAGCTATGACGAGGCGATGGATATCGCAAATATTCCATGCTTCCCTAGGACGATCTTTATGAACGAAAAACCTTTTCCCAAAGCTCAAATAGTTGCATGGGCAGCGCAACGCTTGGCCCCACAGCTTCTAAAAGGTAATGCAACTGTTAATGCAACGAGGGTAATAATAGGTAATAAAGCATAACAAAATAAGAAAAGGCATCGGTATGACCGATGCCTGAAACCCTTGGTATTAAAGGGTTTTAACAGAATAAGCTAAGTTATAACAAGGTGGGTCGCGTCTTTGGGGTGGTAGAGGTCGCATGTTCAAAACATGTCGCTCCGACCAGTAAACCAGTATTATTAAGGGTTTCAGGGTTTTCTATTAGACCAAAAAGTAGTTGTAGTGCAATATGTAATGCGTTTTGAAATTATTAGTGTTAATTAGGTTATGATCTAGTCAAGTACATTTATAAGGTTTACTAATTAGCTTCTCTTTTTGGAGAGGCTTTTTTCTTGTATCAGGCATTTAAACTCATCCTTGACAGTAAAAACGCCGTCATGAACCGGCCTTGGAAAAAGAAGATTTGCGTGAACGACTGAGGTTGTCACACTCTTAAGTCTGGCCACATATCCTATGAGTGAAATTAGCCCCAAGGAGTGTGGATATCATGACTGATACAGTAACTGAAACTGATATCATCAGCGGACGCACGCCGCATGTAATCGCGGCTGAAATTAATATAATCAAATACCAGGCTGAGAGAATCTACCTTGCCGCCGCCATCGAGATCGGAAGGCGGCTGACGGAGGCCAAG
>NZ_JUEE01000158.1:0-22353 GCF_000802135.1 Desulfosporosinus sp. BICA1-9 | reverse complement strand
CTCCATCTGCTTTCACAAACTTCTACGGTACTACGAGTTAGTCGGACTTCCTATATTGCATTTGCTCATCTTGCTCATTCCCTTGCTTGACTTCGCATACTGATTTCTCAGACATTATAGGACCTCAGCTGTTCTATTAGCATATTTATCATCAAACTCGCCAAGCCCTAAGACCCCGGAAGAGCTATATAAATCTCACCTATACGATTTATATAGTATTGTCTGCTACCGACATGACGGTATCGACCTCTTCTTTTAGATAATAATTTCGTGGCTCAATAGCTTCACTTTCGTTTCGGCTCGTTTGCTCCCCGCCCTACGCTTAAACCTAATGTTACCATTTTGGCTCCAAGGAACTAGGTACAGGCTACTGGTTAGGTATTACCTGATAGGATTTCCCTACTATATGTTAATAGCTTACTAATGAAAACAGAATTGCTTCCATTTCCAAGAGGAAACATCACGCAATTGCGTGCTGCTTCGCAGCTCGCACCACTCAGTCATTATAGCATAATAGAATCGATCAAGATTATAAATATATGCAAATAAGCAAAAGGAAACAAGGGGACAGGTGCGCTGTTTCTTCTTCGAGAAACAAGGATAGACGAAACAAAGATGAAACAGAGGGACAGGTTTGGTTGTTTTTCTTCGAAACAACCAACCTTCACTCTGTTTTCTTCGGCAAAATTTCTACTGCAAACTTTCGTATCTGAAGACCGGTTGTTCAGCTTTAGCTGAAGGGGTCACTGTTTTTCCCTTTAAAGTAATCCAGAATAACTTGAAATATCTTTCTTAATAGATACGTTTCACCACTGTCAGAACTAATTTCTTCCCCAGCGATATTCTCATAGATCTTAACCACTTCCTCGCCGTACTCTTTCCCCGGGACTACCCAATTCCCATTCAGATCTTCCCAGTTCGGACAACTTCCCCTCTTTACCAAATCGAAACGGGGATCGACCTTTAGAATTCCTACAGGCAACGGGTCAATTGAAGCGTACGCAAATAGATGCTCTAAATGGGCCAATACCCCTTCTTTCTGTGTAGAAAAGGACGCTCCTGGAACCCCTCCACCGACGGCTCCAATTCCAGCAAAGTTGTTTTGCTCCGCCTTTACATCTCCACTGAATTTGAGGTAACCAGTTTCTTTAATCATTTGAGCCACTGCGTAACCCCATCGTATTCCTAGTAGTTCCCCCTGACTCTTGTAAAGGGGAACAATATCCGGAGCATAGGGATTATGCTTCATCAAAAACTGACGGCATTGCTCTAGCGTGATGGTCTCCATGCCCATAATCGGAGTTTTCTGGGTTGCCAGGGATGCCACATATTCAAAAACGTTTACAGCATCCGTTGTTCGCTGTACAACTCCCTTTGTTGATTGGCCACTATCGACCGCTTCTTTGACTACCGTGATCGCACTTTCTTGAGAGCTTAACGCCATGGTTTGCCTACCATCTAAAATGACACGGTACATGACATTAGCGATTGGCGGGCCTGGAACTGGTTCCTTGTATTGAACCCCAAAATAATCACAGATTCCTTTAGCATGGGCAACTGCCAGGGACTGACGAAAATTCGGTTCTTTTACCTTTGCAATATCCTTAATATTATCGATAAATCCATTTTCCGTTAAAATTGCCGGCATACTTGTTTCCCTCAGTACCAACACATTCTGTGTCTTTACTCCACGATTTGCCCAGCCTCCGACTTGAACAAGATAAGGTAAAACCTTGTTCGCTGCCGTTTCCGCACGTCCACCCCTCCCACTAATGAGCACTTCTACTCCTGTACCACCGCCTGCGTTAATGTGCACTGAAATGAATAGATCTGCTTTGGCTTCCTCCGCTATCTTAACTCGAGTAGACAGATCTCCGTTTAGGGCGCTTAGATACCCAGGCGCATAATCTCCCTCGCGAGTAAGAATGCATTTTATTCCATTGTACTCAAGTATAGATCTGAGTTTAAGGCAAATGTCCAGAGCAAGGTCTTTCTCATATAATCCGTTACCGACTGCTCCCGTATCATAACCTCCATGCCCTGGATCAATACATAGTATCATCTCAACCCCCCCTTTCCTCATACTATTCAAGGTGGTTGGACAAGGTTCTATTGAATCTTAGGCTTTCGTGTCACTTCAGAAATACTTATTTATTAAACTTCAGGGAGGATACAGGGAGGATATGGAGAATAAGTTTATATGTGCATTTTGGTATGTTTTGACGCATCAGGGCCAAAACAAAAGAAAGTGGGGAACGTATATATGAAAAAGAGATTTGTGTTTATTCTTATTTTTATGTTTATGTTTGTAGTTTCATTTACTTTAAATGTTTATGCGTCATCCACTAAAAGACTGGCCGGGGAGACTAGATACGACACCTCTGCCTCTATTGCCCGTGATGGCTGGAAACAATCTAATTATGCTATTTTAGCTTATGGTGAAAACTATCCTGATGCCCTAGGCGTGGTGCCTCTTGCTAAAAAATATGATGCTCCAATAGTATTAACCAATGGAACGAACTTACCAACGGTTTCGAAAGAAACCTTAATTGACCTGCAGGTTAAAAATGTCTTTATTATTGGAGGTACTGCCGTGATACCTTCATCGATCGATGCTGAATTACAGTCCATGGAAATCATTGTGACCCGTATTGCAGGTCAAGACCGATATGATACCGCCATTAAAGTAGCACAACAGCTTCCTTCTCCAACTGAAATTTTTGTTACTACAGGTGAAGATTTTCCCGATGCTCTGTCCCTTGCACCGATTGCCGCCTTAAAACAAGTACCCATCATACTCGTGCCTAAAGACTATCTGCCAGATTCGGTAAAAGCTTATCTTTCAGCAAACGAAATCATTAAAACATTTGTTGTGGGTAATTCAGACATTATTGAGGATAGTATCATTAATCAATTTCCTGGTTCAGAAAGAATAATTGGGGTTAATAGATACGCTCGTAATATTAATGTTAATGAAAAATTTGACCACTTATTCAGTTCCCCAGATATAAGCATAGCAACGGGTGAAGGATTTGCTGATGCAATAACAGGAGCAGCTTATGCAGCAAAGCAAGGAATGCCTATTGTTTTAGTCAATGATGATCCACTAGCGTATACCAGAATATTTACTGTCCATAAGCTTAATACGGACAATCCCAATAATGGTGATGCTTATGTTTTCGGAGGGCAAATCGTGGTCCCTGATAACGTTGTTGCTTATTTGTATACACTTCCCGCTACCGACCAACCAAACAGACCTATGGGCACCTACTAATTTAGTTGCGAGGGCTATTTCCAGTAACGAAATAACGCTTCAATGGGATAAAGTTAGTGATGCCGATTATTATTACGTTTATCTCAGTAACGATGACAAAACATTTATCCCCACATGGAGTTATGATGGTAGCAAAATCCAAAATAAGTGGTTACCCGGATACTCCTTCAAGTTGTACGTTACAGACTCTAACACCTGGTCTTTTAAGGTGACTGCTGTTAAAAATAAGGTCGAATCAGTTTATAGCAGCGTCAAAAGCGCAACAACTAGCACTGTCGCACCCATAACACCTATCACGCCCATTGTACCAAGAATTAACACCGCTCCGGTTACTCCGGCTACTCCAGTTACCCCTGTTACTCCCGTTACTCCCGACAGTATTGAAAGCAGTATTGATGACAAATCATCTGATGCTTAGACCAGGAAAATCCCTTAGGCCCTTTTTCAGTTGCAATAAGGTGCATTGGATGGCCATTACATCTCTAATACTAGAAAACTTAGACCCCGCAAATCATGCGGGGTCTAAGTTTTCTATGGATCCGATGGTCGGAATCGAACCGACGACCTTTCTCCCATGAACACTCACGGGATAGTGAATTGTTAACGCTCCATTTTCGTATCGTACTATCCTCGGAAGAAGAGTAAATATTTTTAAAATCTTCACTATAGATAGCACTGAATACATTGGCCTTATGCCCCAGATAGGTAACGGCACTCTTACTCTCTAGATCCCATTCCTTAACTGTCTTATCTCCTGAGGTTGAAAGTAGTTTTTTACCGTCACTATTTAAGCTGATTGTGTAAACACTATTCAAGTGACCTTCATATATGTGCAAACACTTACCTGTTAAAACGAGTGAACTTGTTCAACTAGTTGAACATCGAGACTTCGGTGATGAAAGCTCACGATCCTTAACGAATGCTAACGCCCTCTACTGGAGGCTTCCGTCACCGAATCATAGCATGGGTAAACTCCCACGTACAACAGGAAGTGGGAGTTTAAGCGGTGGATTAAACTAGTCTTCCAAGTCGTTCTGCCATTCGGGGTCCACTTCTTTAAACTGGCTTAGTTTTTCTTTAAATATCTGTCGGATTTCAAATAATCTTTCTTTAGTTTTAGCCTCAAAAATTAGAACTAGTTCAGGTAAGTTAGATGACGCCCTAACTAAACCCCACCCATCTGCAAATACGACTCTTGCGCCGTTAATGTCAATAACATTATCTCCGTATTCCTTCTTAAAGTCAGAGACAACTTGTTCTATAACTTTATACTTTACTGTATCTGCACAATGAGCTTTAATTTCTGGAGATGTAAAATATTGTGGCAAATCTTCAACAATTTCCGATAGCGACTTTTTCACATGAGAAATATATTCAACGAGTTTAGCGGCAGCAAAAATTGCATCGTCGAAACCATAATAATCATCTCCCATAAAGATGTGTCCACTTCGTTCGCCAGCAAGCTCGGCTTCTTCAGAATGCATTTTGGCTTTAATATACGAATGACCAGTTTTCCACATTATTGGAATTCCACCACGTTTAGTAATATCATCGATTAGGCCTTGTGTACACTTGACATCAAACACAATTTTGGCGCCCTTTTTTCTTTCCAAAAGTTGCCTTGCTAAAATGATCAGGATTTTATCACTCCAAATATTTTCACCATTTTGGTCGACTACTCCTATGCGGTCACCATCACCGTCAAATGAAATACCTATATCCGCTTTGATGTAAGGGTGAAGGACCATCTCGGCTAAACGTTTACGTCCCACTAAATCCGAAGGGTTGGGGAAATAATGCGGGTAACTTGTGTCCGGATCGCAATTCAACTGGAACGTAGTGCATCCAATATCTTGGAAAACCTCATAAGCAAATAACCCAGCTCCACCATTTCCAGCATCGATTACGACTCGTGGTGCGTAGTCTGATTCGATATGTATCCGACTAGTAATAGCCTCGATATAAGCGTCACGAACCGATACTTCGCTCCTTGTACCAGGTTTTTCCTTGCTAGTAAAATCCTGGCTTTCAATAATTTTGTAAAGTTCTTTTACTTCATCAGGTCCAATCGTTTTGGAGTATCCGTGGCCCAATTTGAAACCAGACCATCCGTTTGGGTTGTGACTAGCCGTTATCATCATTACTCCAGGACTTTTTAAGTGATACTGTGCAAAATAAGCCACAGGACTAAGGCTTAGTCCAACATCAAAAACCTCAAAGCCCATTTTTACAAACGTATTAATAGCGACTTCTGCAAATCTTTCAGAATAACTTCGATTGTCGTACCCAACTACGACCCGATTAATGGAAGCTCTATCTAAGAAAGTGGAAAACGCTTTAGTAATTAAAGCTACACTTTCGTCGTTTAATTCCTCTTCGCTTACCCGACCCCTTATATCATATTCACGAAACATACTCTTGAAGTTATCAGAAAACATAATTCACGCTCCTTAAAAACTTTATTATATTCGGTTCAGACACACATACTCAGCTTATATTAATTAACTAAATTATACCAGTAATGTTATATGAACACAAACATAACCCAAGCGATCTCAATATCATCAGCCTGTCTAAAATGGTGATTCGAACTAGTATAACATAGCACTCATCGACATCATTTATAGACCGATTTTCGTTTCTGTCAAAAGATGATTTAGTTGAAGTAAATAAAAATGACTCCCACCTTTTCCGATGAAAGCCAAAAGTTTGCAATTACTTAGATATGTAGATTTTCATGATTTTCTATACTCACCTTTATCTTTCTGCCATTTTTAATTCTTGACTCGGAACTGGCTTATGTTTAATGCAAATAGTTTGCGTTCGTTACTTAATGCAACGCTACTAATTCTGAATCATATATATTAGTTTCAAATAGAGTTCCTCCCCATTTTCTATATCTGATTCCCCATAATAAATCGAAATAAATTGCATGAAAATTGATTTTATGAATACTAGAAATCTCTTTTGCCTGTTCAGTAATTATTTTTTGCAAATAATAATATGCTCTATTGCAGGTTAAATCGCCAAACGTAGAATTCGGAGATACCCCTACACTATCAAGTTGATTTTTTGCAAACAATTTACTCGCAAAAATCTGTGAATCTAACGGAATAAACAAATAGTTTAATAATCTATTTCTATGCTCATCAAGTTCAAGTGACATACAAACCAAATGCTCAATCAGTAAATCAACAGGTTTTCTTAATCTATTAAATGACATGAATCTGTCTTTAAGAACATTCCTTGCTAAATAGGTCTTCAGTTCATTAGTAATACAAATTTCTAGACTATCTAGTTCTTGTTGAGAATGGATTTTTTTTAAGTTACTTAAGATATAATCTTTATGTATTCTTAAATATTCATATAATAAATATTTAGGCCCAAATTTTGATTTTTTATCTATTCGCTCGAATGCCCTTAGTGTATTTGAATCAACAGCACACATTTTCTTTTTTCTTCCTCTTTTATCCCTCGCAATTTCTCCGTCTCTATCATTTATATATATACCGTAAACAATATCATCATAACCATATAAAGATGTGGGATTTAAAAAGACTGTTTGTGCTCTAGTAAATATTTTGTAAACAACATCATTATTTATCACAATTAAATCACTCCTCTTACTTCGATTCTATAAAATGCCAATAATTAAATAATTCATGTGTTATTATTAACACTTGTATATAACACCTTACCATTCCCTTTTCAATCCTATTCTACGTTTACACTTTGGATTCCTCTATTTTCAGAATTTTCAACCAAATTTTCTGTTGCTCGCTAAAAGTCCGCTTGACATTAATTCAAGCGGTTTAAGTTAGATAGAGTGAGCACAATTTAGCTTCCTTTTCATCATTGACGAGGGTAGCTGTGAATGAATACTACAATTGACCTCGTTATCACATCAATTAGAATAGGATAAGGAACCCCTCATTCGATTATGTGAACGAGGGGTTTCTTATCCTGGTGAACCTGAAGTTATCGGCACTTTAGATTTAGGGTTTAGATTTGAAACTTTCCCTGTTTCCATCAATCCAACTGCACGTTCGGTTTCGTGCTGAATATTGCTGATCAGGGTGGAAATCTGAGAAGCAGACATTGAAGACTGTTCAGCCAGCTTACGCACTTCTTCAGCGACTACAGCGAAACCTCTGCCTTGATCTCCAGCCCGTGCAGCTTCTATCGCAGCATTTACGGACAGTAGGTTAGTTTGAGACGCGATACCAGTAATGACATCAATAAATTTGCCCGATCTGGTTAGATTGTTCTCCTAACTTAGAAATAACTTCAGCTGTTTGGTCTGTAACCTCACGGATCTTCTCAATCTTCTGCACGGCATTTTCTGCTTGAAGAGCACCTAACTCTGCGGCTTGGGCTGCCTTACCACTACTATGACTAACATTCTCCGCATTAACGGCGACTTGTTGAGCGTTGGTAGACATTTGCTTATCATTTCGCCTGTCTTTCCTACTGAGATTGCCTGCTCGGATGCTCCCGAAGCAAGTTGCCCAAGTATACCAGCGACTTGATCACTTGCTGCAGTCGCTTCTTGAGCTGCAGCTGATAATTCTTCGCTCGTGGCACCCAGAGTACTGGCCGTATCGTTAACTTCCGCAACAATGCTATGAATATCACCTATAAACCGATTGAAATGCTGAGAAAGTTTTCCTACTTCATCGTTAGATACAATGTTCAAGCGTTTTGTTAGGTCACCATCCCCTTGTGAGATGTCCTTTAAAACTTCACTTGTATGTACAATAGACTTAGTTATGCTTCCAGAAACAATGAAAATGACTAAACCAATCGCAAATATTGCAATCAAAGCAACAATGATTGAGAAATTCCGAATGGAGTTTGCTTGCTCTAAAATCGTTGTCATTGGAACGGTGACTGCCAACGACCATGGTGTCGTCGTTTGACCAATGGCCACAGGCACGTACAATCTGTAATACTCACTATTTGATATGGTATAACTTTCAGCAGTTTTGATAGCTGCTTTAGCCTCTTGATCATCTACGTCCTTGCCTACTTTTTCCACATCTAGGTTTGAAACATACTTTCCATCATTAGACACAAGACTTGCATACCCTGTTTTGAATGGCTTTATATCCAAAATCATATTTTGAATTGTTTCTAAAGCGATTTCAACCCCTGCTACTCCTAGTATTTCATTGTTACCGTCGATCAATATAGGTTTTACTAAGCTAGTAACGAGAACTTCTTCACCATTCACTTTGTACTGGTATGGTTCGATAATAGTTTCTTTCTGAGTTCTTTTAGGAATTAAGTAATAGTCCCCTGCTCCAGGTGTTTCATAGTCAGTAAGAGGCTCTAATTTGATATCTCCTGCCCCCCTATTCCAATAAGGGATAAATCGACCCGTTGCATCATATCCTGGTTGATTTACATAATCGGCGTCTTTTCCATCGAGTAAATTTGGCTCCCATAAGGTCCAGGTCGCTAGAAAAAGAGGGTTATCTTTTAAGACGTTCACAATCATGAATTCATCGTTGCTCGATCAGTGTTGTTAGCTTCCTTAAGTCCTTTAAACGTTGAACCTAAAGTTCTAACCGAGTTCATAGGAACATTTAATTCATTCGTAACTTGATTTGCATATTCATTTGCTGCATGCGCTACTGTCTCGTATGCTGCGGTCTTAGCCATTTCAACTGATCTCGTTGATACTAGTAAAATAACGCAAATAAATGACACTAAGACGACAAAACCTGTTGAAAATAGTATTTTGTTCCTTAACTTCAAATCTTTTACTGACATTCAAAATTCCCCTTTCAATATTTACAGCACAATAATTGTACTAAGTTATTCTATAACAGAATTTACACTAAGAATTTCCCTGTAAAAAGTTAAAGCAATTACTTTGTGCAAAAAAGTATCAAACATAAGCTAAAGCTATTAAGATAACATAAAGTTAATAGTATGAATAAGTAAGTTAAATAATTAGTGTCTAATTTATAAACAAACTAAAATCTTATAAGTCACCGATATTATGATCATTTCACAGTATTGAGCGTCTCATCTAGTTAGGGGTAGTTAGTAGATGATTACAATATTTTCTCTTAGCGTAAAAACTAACAACTTGAATCTCATCCATCTAATTCATCCTCCCAAAATACACGCAGAAACGTAGTATAATATAATAATACATAATCTAACAAATATTTTGACAATTTTTGATCTTCTCATTAGTCTATATCCACAACGCTGTTGCAACGTTACGGGCAAAAACAAAATAGTTACAAAACGCAAAAACCCCGCAATCGCTTGCGGGGTCTCGTTTCCCTATGGAGCCGATGGTCGGAATCGAACCGACGACCTGCTCATTACGAGTGAGCTGCTCTACCTCTGAGCCACATCGGCATTTCATGGACGATAGTAATCTTACTCCATTTTTGCAATTTCGTCAAATATTATTTTTTGCAAAAGTAATTGATTTTAGGGTTTATCTGTGTGTTTCTGGAAATAATACCCTCTCAAGGGGGGATTGCATGCTAAGTCGACGGGACTTTTTAAAATTAGCCATCCAGGGAGCCATTATGGGTAACTTTTTTGAGCTCCTTGCCCCACCCCTAGCCCAAGCAGTCGGCGCGGGTGAGGTTAATAAACTTCCTGTGGTGATGATTGAGACAGGCACTTGTACTGGAGATAGTATCTCCCTTGATAATATATGGACGCCAACGTTTTCAGATATCCTCAGCAACATTGTCGATTGGCGCTATGATTGGAGTATGATGCAGGCTCACGGAGAAGTGACCTACCAAGTCCTTCAAGAAACTTACGAGAAAATGCCCCATGAATATATTTTGATCGTCCAAGGTTCCATGATCCAGCGTGACAACGGTCACTATAACCATGTGGCCTACGATAATGGCAGGCTAATTACTGGGCTAGAACTGGTTCGTTGCCTTGGTCTCAAGGCCAAATACGTAGTGGCTATTGGCAGCTGCGCCACTTACGGAGGCCCAGTTGCCGGTTATCCTAATCCAAGTCAAGCGACTGGAGTACAGAACATTCTTCCCGAACGAAGGGTTATTAACGTTTCCGGATGCCCTGCCCATCCGGATTGGATTATGGGGACCCTACTCCACTTAGCCTTATACGGTGAACCTGAACTTGAAAAATTCGGAAGACCCAAACTTTTTTATGGAGAAACCGTGCATAACCGTTGCCCTCGAAGGCGCGACTATGATCAGGGGATTTTCGCTACAGAAATCGGACAAAAGGAATGTCTATTTCGAGTCGGCTGTAAAGGACCTGTCACCTATGCCGACTGCCCGATTCGCCGTTGGAACGACCGTATCAATTGGCCCATTGGCTGCAACACGCCCTGCATCGGATGTACTGAGCCCGGTTACCCTGACTTGATGTCGCCGTTTACCGCTCACCTACCCGATATCCCCTTCCCTGGCGGGACAAAGGTTGCCACTGATGCGGTCGGACTTGGAGTTTTAGGATTAACCTCAGTTGCTCTAGTAGGGCATGTTGCCTCCTCTCTTTATAATGGTCGGCTCCAAAAGAATTTACTAAAATCCACCGTCAAGGCTCCGAATCGACCTTCTGTTAAAAAGGTCAAGTCCTTTCATCGGTATTGGCTCAAGAAAACTTAATTTAGGAGTGAACATTCTGGAGAAGAAAACAATCTTTCCTGTTTCACGCATTCACAATCCCATGTTATTGGAGGCTTGGCTCGAAGACGGGGAAATCAAAGACGCCTTTATTTCTGATACTCTCTATCGAGGATTCGAGCAAATTTTAATAGGTCGCTCGGCCATGGATATGCCTTATTACACCCAACGCATTTGCGGTATTTGTTCCTCCGCACATGCTATTACAGCAGCACTGGCTGTTGAGCAGGCTTTAGGGATGCAAATTCCTCCCAATGGACTGTTAGTTCGCAATCTGATCTTGGTCAGTGATTTTATTCAGAATCATATTCGTCATATTTACCTCTATACTCTACCCGATTACTTCCGAGGCCCGGATATTGCTCCGTTTATTCCTCATTCCGAATCCGACCTCCGTTTATCCAGTCAGGAAAATGTAAGAATAACCGAACACTATTTTAAAGCCTTAGAAGTATCTCGTGTTGCCCATGCTGCCTTCGCAGTCTTCGGAGGCAAGGCCCCTCATGGTCATGGACTTGTTCCCGGTGGTGCTAGTATGGAAGTTGATGCCGATAAGGTAAATCGTTACCGTGGGTATTTAATGGAGGTCATGAGCTTTATTGACAACGTCTTACTTCCCGATGTTAAACTGATCATGGAGCGTTACCCTGAGTACATCAACCTTGGTAAAGGGATCGGGAATTACTTGTCAATGGGGGGGTTTCCAAATCCTGAAGGAAGCACTCTTTTTTCCGAAGGAGTATCTCTGCAAGGAGAACGGGAAAGTTTTGATGAAAAAAAGGTGACCGAAGACGTAACAAATGCTTGGTACAAACCCCACGGTCCTCTACACCCTATGGAAGAAGATACTGTCCCCGACCGCAGCCAGGTCAAAGGTTACTCTTGGGTTAAATCTCCTCGTTACCGCGGTCAACCTGTTGAAGTAGGCCCTTTGGCACGGGCTATTATCAACAAAGAACCCGTCATCGGTTATGGTGCCCTTGCCCGGACATGGGTACGCGCACTTGAACTCAAAAAGATTACCAAAACTGCTCTAGAATGGCTCAATCGTCTCGAACCTGGGGCAGCAACACTTGATACAAAAATAGGACAGGATTCCGGGGTAGGTATCGGACTCCATGAAGCCATGCGCGGTGCCTTAGGACATTGGATATCTGTGAAAAATGGGCGTGTCAAACATTATCAAATCGTTACCCCGTCTGCCCTGAACTTTGGTTCAAGGGATGAAGCTGGAACCCGTAGTGTTGGGGAGTCATCCTTACTTGGTTTAAAAATCCAATCGGAGGACCTTAAGGAAGCGGGTCGAATCATTCGCTCCTTTGATCCCTGCTTTTCTTGTAGTGTCCATATCATTGACGGTGAGAATTTATATGCTCTTAAAATCCAAGTCTGACTGAAATAAATATGGGGATCACCCCCTTAAATCGTCATGAATAATCGTATACTTAATGAGAGTAAGGTAACATTATCTATGAAGCAACCATCTAAGATGAGAAAGCCCGTCCTGAAACAGCTCAAACGAGCCTCTATCAAGGGTGAGATGGTACTTTCTCAGCCGATATGGGTAAGAATCTTTCACTGGGGGTTCACGGTCAGTCTGACTGTAATTCTCCTATCTGGCCTTGAATTACATAAACCGGCGAATTTTTTAAATATTAACTATGGTAAAGTGTTAATAGCGCACCTAGCCTTTTCTTGGTTTGCCCTGGGATTTCTTGCGCTAAGAATTGCAGATGCCCTGATCCGCCGAGATAATTCATTGATTCCAAAGACTCACGACATCAAGCGTTTTCCTAAGCTGATGGCCTATTATTTCTTCCTTCGTTCTGATCCCCCGCCCCATAGAAAGTATAATAGCGGGCAATTGTTAATCTATTTCTCGTGGCTCCTGCTTTTTTTGGTTGCTAGTCTCCTTGGTTTAGCCTCCTATTGGCAAGGAAAGCATCTGATTTGGGTTTGGCATATGGTAGGAGGTTTCCAAATCCTTCGCTGGATTAAGTTTGTTATTACGATTTATTTTCTAGCTACGATCCCTGTTCATATTTATCTTAGTTTAACGGAAGATCTCAGCCGTCTTCAGGCGATGGTCACTGGTTATGAACGAAAACCGCCCAATAACAGTTAGTCAAAATTTTCCTAGAATAAAATGATACTTTTCAGCTCAAGTTTGGGTATAATGAAAGGTAGAGTTTATACATGAAAGGGACGATATGCTTTGGCATTACATATTCATTTTGTAGGTATCAAAGGGACCGGGATGAGCGCTCTCGCTCAAATCAGTGTCCAGCTTGAAGATGCCACAATAACGGGGTCTGACGTAGAAGAAAGTTTTTATACCGACCTTGTCCTAGAACGCGCTCATATTCCCGTTTTGGGTTTTTCTCCTGAAAACGTTGAAAAGGCAGACTTAGTGGTCATCTCTGCAGCCTATACAAATCAGCACCCAGAAATTGCTCGGGCCCTAGAGTTAAATATCCCGATCTTGACCTATCCGCAATATCTCGGGCGCTTACTCGCCAAAAAGCGTGGTATTTCTGTCACTGGAACCCACGGTAAAACCACAACCACTGCTATGATAGGGCTCGTTATGCTCCAAACCGGATTGGATCCAACCATCGTTGTCGGAAGTGATGTGCCGAGTATTGGCGGGAATGCGCATTG
Organism: Desulfosporosinus sp. BICA1-9; assembly: GCF_000802135.1. Lineage (NCBI taxonomy): Bacteria > Bacillati > Bacillota > Clostridia > Eubacteriales > Desulfitobacteriaceae > Desulfosporosinus > Desulfosporosinus sp. BICA1-9. The sequence goes on along the minus strand of NZ_JUEE01000158.1, from coordinate 8,775 downwards.
CGGAAAAGGCGACTTTTTTTTAGCGGAGTCTTGTGAATATCGGCGCCATTTTCTTAATTACTCTCCCGAACACCTCATTATCACTAACCTAGAATTTGATCATCCGGATTATTTTAAGGATCTTGAAGATGTTATCTCTGCGTTTACTGAACTAGCCAGCAAGGTTCCCGAGTACGGTCATATCTATGTCTGGGCTGAGGACCCTAATAGGGAGGCCATTAAAGGATCCGCACCCATTACAACTTTCGGAATCTCGGAATCTGCGGATATCCGGGCCACAGAGATCAAGTTCAAAGACGAAAAAAGCTCCATGAAAATCATGGTTAAAGGGCAATATATGGGAGATCTGAATCTCAATGTCTCTGGTAAACACAACATTATCAATGCCTTAGCAACTATTGCCGTGTGCCGGGAAATTGGAATCCCCTTGGATCAAATTTTAGCTTGCTTAAGACTTTTTAGTGGAACAAAACGACGGTTTGAACATATTGGTAGTAACACCAATGGGGCAATGATTGTCGATGACTATGCTCATCATCCTACGGAAATCCGCACGACCTTGGAAGGAGCACGGCTTTCCTTTCCCGATCGACGCATTCGCGCTATTTTTCAACCGCATACCTTTAGTCGCACAGAGAAACTTTTACTTGAATTCTCTCAAGCCTTTCAGGGGGCTGACGAAGTTGTGATCGCGGATATTTTTGCATCGGCACGCGAGCAAGAACATTACACCGTGTCCTCCTTAAATTTAGCAGAATTGATTCAACTGCAAGGAGTTCAAGCCCGTTACATTGGTCCCTTGGATGACATCAGGGACTATCTTAATGAAACCATCGCACCTGAGGATCTCGTCCTTACTTTAGGGGCGGGAGATATCTATAAAGTCGGATTAGGGATTGTCAGCTGACACATCGAAGAGCCCTCCCATTAGTAGATCAACATCTACAATGGGAGGGCCTTTTTCTCTATGAAGACAGTTTCTTTATGTGTCTCCCTATTCATACTTCTATGGATTTAGTCGCCGTATTCCATCGAGAATTTCACCCCAGTTGTGACAGCGCGTAATGCCCGTAGAGAGTTCCTCTTGATTGTAACTAGCATTCAGTAAGAAGACTGGAACTCCACATTCAGCAATTAATTTGGCATTCACTTGATAATCCTCGATAAAGGCTTCAATGCCCCATTGTTTTACAAAATTTACTTTACTATCAAATCCAGTAAAGAGCACATGTTCATGATGGATTTCTTGCATCTTAAACCACTGTACGGTAAGATCCCTTTCTTCAAGTGCCCTAGCCGTTATATAAATCACCTCATGCCCATCCTGAAGAAGGGTTTCAATCCCTTGCTTGGCTCCAGGAATTGGATGGGGCATCATAAGTAACCGCTCTACATTACTGACAAAGAAATTGTTCATATCCTCTCTCGGAACATCAAACACTAAATGCATCTCGTAATCGTCAATCACAGCAATATTCTTACCATAGTGTTGATTCAGTTCTTCTAACCAAAATGGGTAACTATCGGAGACAACACCATCAATATCTACTCCAATACGCACGTTAGTCGATCCCCTTCAGCTTCGGAAGTTCAAGACTGGGAGGCAGATGGCGTTTATGTTCACTTTGGCGATGCAGAGTTTCCAGACGTTCTTGTACTTCAGGTGCGACCTGTTCTCCCAGTAAATAGCGATCGATCTGATCATAGGTTATCCCCAAATCCGTTTCATCCGTCTGTCCGGGCCAAAGTCCAGCAGTTGGTACACGTGTCGCAATTCTGCGGGGAAGGCCTAACATCCTTGCCCAAGCGCGTACTTCCGCTTTAGTAAGAGAGCTAATTGGCAAAAGATCCACGCCGCCATCGCCATATTTCGTGAAGTATCCAGTATAACTTTCCGGAGCATTATCCGTTCCCGCAACCAAATAATTCAAGGCATTGGCCACGGTATACAGCGTCGACATCCGTAAACGAGCCTTTAAATTTCCCTGACTCATTTTAGCCCCCACTACATCCCGTCCATTGAGTTTCAGACTCTTCAACACTTGATCGAAGATCTGTGTATGAGCATTACTCAGATCAACTTCCAGCGGTCTGATATCAAAACCCTCGGCAATCCACAGCGCATCTTCTTGGTCATCAGGATCTGAATGACAGGGCATAATCACTGCAACACAATTCTCTGGAAATGCATGTTTACAGAGTCCTGCGACAACAGCTGAATCAACCCCCCCGGACATTCCTACGACTAAACCTTTCGCGTTAGCTTCAGCGACCTTTTGGCGTAACCAGTCTACCGTTTGATTGATACGTTCTTGTAATTCTTCATCAGTCCACATTTTAGTCCACCCCTTGATTATTTGTTTTAATATCATTATGAATAGTTAAGAGTAATTGTTGTTTCATGTCAAAGAGTCCTTTCGACAAATCCACAATATAGCGGTGAGGATTCGTCAATCGCTTCACTTCATCCCAGAAAGTATCTAATTCTATTCGGGCATAAGCCTGAATATCGTTGAGGTTTGGCAATTCACAAACTCGTTTCCCGTTTTTGAAGACTGGGGTTAAGAGTTCTCTGGTCTCAAAATTTGTTAAGGTTTTTCTTTTCCAGGTCTGAATGGGATCAAAAATCGTCAGCGGTTTTCCCTTATCAAAAACTTCATCTTCTAGTGCGATAACATCCGCCATTGCTTTTCCCGCTCGATCGTAGAAACGCACTACTTTTTTGATGCCAGGGTTAGTTATCTTGGAGATATTTTCAGAGACCTTAAGTCGAGGATGAAAAACACCCTGCTCTCCCTCAGCAGACAGCTTGTAAACTCCTCCTAATGAAGGCCAATCCTTCGATGTAATCAGATTGGTGCCCACCCCCCAAGCATTGATTGCAGCACCTTGAGCTCGAATGGCAAAAATAGTTTCTTCGTCTAAATCATTGGACGCCACGATGATCGCACGTTTAAGTCCTGCATCATCTAGCATACGTCGGGCTTCTCTGGACAAATACGTTAAATCTCCGCTATCTAAGCGGATGCCTTGAAAAGGATAGCCTTCTGCTTCTAACTCAAGCCCAACCTTAATCGCATTGGGCACCCCTGATTTAAGAACATTATACGTATCGACAAGCAACAAGCAGCGATTCGGAAAAGTACGCGCATAGGCTCGAAATGCCTCCAGCTCGGAAGGAAAGCACTGGATCCAACTGTGCGCTTGAGTTCCTGAAACAGGGATATGGTAGCGTTTACCTGCTAAGATATTCGAAGTCGATTGACAGCCCCCGATAAAGGCGGCACGTGCTCCTAAAACCCCCGCATCAGGTCCCTGGGCTCTGCGCAGACCAAACTCCATGACCGGGCCCCCCTCTGCGGCAGTGACCACCCGTGAAGCTTTTGTGGCAATCAAGGTCTCGAAATTGACTAAATTTAGAATTGTAGTCTCAAGGAGCTGAGTTTCAAAAATACGTCCTTTGACACGAATCAGTGGTTCATAGGGGAAAACCATAGTCCCTTCGGGTATTGCATCTATTTCCCCTGTAAAGCGGAAGTCACGCAGCTCTTTAAGAAATTGCTCATTAAACAGGTTTAGGCTCCTCAAATACGCTAAATCCTCTTCACTGAAGGAGAGATTCTCAATATATTCGACGACCTGTTCGAGCCCTGCGGCTAGTGCATATCCCCCTTTAAACGGTAACTCCCGAAAGAAGACATCAAAGACCGCTTCTTTATTTTGATATCCATTTGTCAAATAACCCTGCATCATTGTTAGTTGATAGAGATCTGTTAACATTGTTCGATTCTCCATTGATAATAGCCTCGCTTCACACTGCTTAATCATGTTGTCATCTATAACAGATAGCATGCAATTTCTTAATTAAATCATGCGTGAGAATTTCGACCTCTCGGTAAGATTTTCCTGCTTTATCCCTAAAATAAAAACCTAAAGGGAATGCCTCTAGGTTTCTATGATCGATTATGTCACGTTTTCTCGAATATAATCAAGAGTTATCCACAAGCCCACTTTAGTTTTCCACCCTTTATCCCTAGCTTATCCACCCAAAATCCGTTTCTCCGCGACGTTATCCACAGAGTTATCCACACTATACACAGGGGTTTTTTCGCTTATCTTTAAAGACCTAAGGATAAAGCCACTAATATAGTATGGTACAAACTCTGGTCAAACCCTATACGGGTATCTACTGTTATATTTGCCATTTTCTTATCTTACCCACAGGTGTCAGGTCTGTATGCTTAATTACTTCTAGATTAATTTAGTTAATTCCGTAATTCGAAATTCCCCCGCTACTTTGCTCGAGATTTTTCTGCACTGCTACCAGCTTAAGTTCTCCAACATTTGGCGACTTACTCGGATTCCTTCTGCAACAGTTTCGGGTGAAGGGCCGCCCTTAAGCTTTCGAGCACGGACGCAAAACTCGATTCCTATGGCTTCAAACAAATCCTCTTCAAAAATTGGGGAGAGCGCCTGATAGTCGCTTAAACTTAAGTCTTCCAACCCTATTTCTTGCTTACTGCAATGTAAAACAATCCGTCCCACTAGTTCATGGGCTTCACGGAAGGGCAGCCCTTTTTTGGCTAGGTAATCTGCGAGATCTGTGGCATTGGTAAAGCCACCTTTCGCCCCACGGGACAATGTATCCCGATGGATCTGCATCGTTCTGAGCATTGGTTCTACTATCAGTAAGCATTTCTGAATCGTATCTACTGTATCAAAAACTGGTTCTTTATCCTCTTGCATATCTTTGTTATAAGCAAGCGGAAGTCCTTTCATAACGGTTAATAGGGCCACTAAATCCCCATAAACTCGCCCTGTCTTCCCTCTTACTAATTCTGCTACGTCCGGGTTTTTCTTTTGGGGCATGATGCTTGACCCTGTAGAATAGGCATCATCCATAGAAATAAACTGAAATTCTCCGCTGGACCAGAGAACGAGTTCCTCACACATTCGGCTTAAATGCATCATCATGATTGAGGCGGCGGCTAAAAACTCAAGGGCAAAATCTCTGTCGCTCACTCCATCTAAACTGTTCAAGGTCACACCCTCAAACCCTAGTTCGAAGGCGGCCTTCTCTCTATCTAGTGGAAACGTCGTTCCAGCCATTGCTCCTGAACCGAGCGGTGAGAAATTTAGGCGTTTGCGGGTATCTTTGAGCCGATCGAGATCACGCAAAAACATTTGAACGTAGGCCATCATGTGATGGGCCATGGTAATCGGTTGTGCCTTCTGCATATGGGTATAGCCCGGCATCCATGTTTCGAGATGCTCCTCTGCCAAATTAAGCAGGGTATACAGTAGTTTCTCCACTAAAACCTTCGTCTGATCAATCTCCACTCTTAAATAAAGCCTTAGGTCTAACGCGACTTGATCATTTCGGCTTCGCCCTGTGTGGAGTTTTTTTCCCACTTGCCCAATTCGCTCAGTTAAAAGCTTCTCAACATTCATATGTATATCTTCAGCGCCGATCTCAAATTCTACTTTTCCCGTCTGGATATCATCTAAGATCCCAGCTAAACCCTCAATTAAATCCTTTGCTTCCTCTTCCGAGATAACCCCGACACTGCCAAGCATCCTAGCATGGGCTATACTTCCTTGAATATCTTGTTTGTATAAGCGTTGATCAAAACGTATTGAGGAATGAAAATCTTCCACCAATGCGTCCGTAGTTTTTTCGAAACGTCCGCCCCAAAGCTTCACGTTACATCTTCCTTTCAAGTTGTAATTCTATGCAATACAGCCTTCCAACCGCCAACTATTAAGCCTTCTCAGGTAGTGTTTTAACCTCGAACATCTTTTTCTAGTCATAGCGGCACTCCGCACCCTAACCTATTCATTCTCTGATGTTCAGCCGGGTATTAAGGGCCAGATAGTGTGAAGATAAGCGCCGGGTATCGGCGCTTATCTTTGTTTAGTTTCATTTAACTTCATTTGTCGGCGAAGGAGGTAGCCTCCACTTTACGATGCGTAAGTATTCGACAGGGGTTTAGCCCTTTGGCGTAAGTCTGATGTTCAGCTTTTGTTGAACAAGTTTACTTTCGTAAACCTGATTCCTTCTCCATTAAAGCTCTTACTTTTAACGGCAAACCGAAAAGGTTTATAAATCCGCTGGCATCCTTTTGGTCATATACCCCATCTTCTCCAAAGGTCGCATACGCTTCATTATAGAGGGAATAGGGTGATTTTGTACCTGCTAAGGAGCAATTGCCTTTATATAATTTCACGCGTACCGTGCCAGTGACGTTTTTCTGGGTTACATTAACAAAGGCATCTAAAGCTTCACGAAGCGGCGAATACCAAACTCCGTCATAGACTATCTCTGCATATTTTAAGGCGATTTGTTCTTTATAATGGAGTGTGAGACGGTCAAGTGTAAGATGTTCTAGGGCCTGATGCGCCATATAAAGGATCGTTCCCCCTGGAGTCTCATAGACACCACGAGATTTCATTCCGACAAGGCGGTTTTCTACCATATCGACGATTCCAACCCCATTTTTTCCACCTAATTCGTTGAGTGCTTCCAAGAGGGCCACGGGGGCAAGTTTCTGACCGTTCAATAAGGTAGGAACCCCTTGTTCAAAGCCAAGTTCGAGGTAAGTGGCCTCATTCGGCGCATCTTCCGGAGAAACGCCCATTAGGAATAGATCACGCTTAGGTTCATTCCAAGGGTTTTCGAGGTCTCCACCTTCATGGCTTAAATGCCAAAGGTTGCGATCCATGCTATACGGACGGTCTTTAGTTACCGGAACAGGAATTCCACGTGCCGCAGCATAATCAATGCAATCTTCACGAGACTTGAGATCCCAAATCCGCCAAGGCGCAATAATTTCTAAGTCTGGGTTCAGCGCTTTAACACTTAGCTCGAAACGCACTTGGTCGTTTCCTTTGCCGGTCGCGCCATGGGCAACAGCAACCGCCCCTTCCTTTTGCGCGATCTCCACTAAACGTCGAGCAATCAGAGGGCGGGCAAAGGAAGTCCCCAAAAGATATTTTCCTTCATAAACCGCTCCAGCCTTTAAAGTCTGAAAGATAAATTCCGAAACAAACTCCTCTCTCAGATCTTCAATATAGAGTTTGCTCGCACCGCTTTTAATCGCCTTTTCCTGAAGAGGAGCTAACTCTTCCCCTTGACCGAGATCCGCAGCCATTGCAATGACTTCATACCCATAGGTTTCTTTGAGCCAGGGTATAATAATGGATGTATCCAAACCACCAGAATAAGCTAAGACAACTTTTTTCATATTAAATCTCCCTTTTCTAAAATAATCTTAGGCAAGAATTACATTACTAAGGCCATAATCGCCTTTTGAGCATGCAGACGATTTTCTGCCTCATCAAAGACCACTGACTGAGCCCCTTCTATCACATCATCGGTAATTTCCTCCCCACGGTGTGCTGGAAGACAATGCAGTACAATGGCGGATGGATTTGCTATTTTCAGAGCGTTCGAATTGATCTGATACCCTTTAAACGCCGCCATTCTGACTTGGGCTTCTGCTTCTTGACCCATACTTGCCCATACATCTGTGTAAAGAACATCGGCACCTTTTATCGCCTCTAAAGGCTCATCCACGACTTCTACACATCCACCGTTATTCTTGGCATCTGCCTGGGCTAGGGCAACTATCTTGGGATCTGGCTTATATCCAGGCGGGGAAGCGATTACCACATGCAATCCCATCTTGGCACACCCAAACATCAGGGAATGAGCCATGTTGTTTCCATCTCCAACGTAGGCAAGCTTCAAGCCGGCTAGGCGTCCTTTATGCTCTTGAATGGTTATAAGGTCTGCCAATACCTGACAGGGATGCAACAGATCTGTGAGTCCATTAATGATCGGAATAGTAGAAAATTCAGCTAAATCTAAGACCTCTTGATGGCTGAACGTTCGAATCATAATCCCATCGACCATCCGCGAAAGAACACGTGCCGTATCAGCAATCGTTTCCCCTCTGCCCAGTTGAATATCTCGACCACTTAAAAAGAGCGCATGCCCCCCTAGTTGGTACATTCCCACTTCAAAGGAAACTCGGGTCCGTGTCGAAGACTTCGTAAAAATCATCCCCAAAGTCTTGCCTTGAAGCACATGACGGGGGCGTCCTGCTTTTTGCTCTGCTTTAAGTTCCCTAGCTACATCGATGATGCAGCTTAATTCATCTTGAGAAAAATCATGAAGCGAAATAAAGTCTCGTCCTTTAAAAATAGCTTGATCAATTTTTGTCATTCTTACCCACTCCTTCAATATGAATTATTATACATTCATATGTATAATAATTCAATACTAAAACCCTTGTTTTCTCAGTTTAACCTCTTATAATTTTTATATAGACCTGTAGGCTTAGTATAGTTTACTGCAGGATTAATAAGCTAATAGTGGTTGTTACAAAAAAGCAGGAACAGGCAAAAACAAACCCTGCAAGCGAACAAGCGTGTCACTCGTTTAGAAGTTTATACTCCTCCTAAAGCTCCCGAAAGACTTCTCGATACTGAAAAAGGATACGTCGCGAAAAAACACCCTAAAAAAGGATATAGTACTTCCTTGGTTCCATCTGGGGTTGGATTCCAAGACTTGCTTTTAGGATGCTCTGGTGCTTAAGCTGTGCGAAGAAGAACGAATTTTCGGTCATAAATAGCTTCTTCAGCAAGGCGTCGCAACTCTTGACTTCGTCCTTTAGGAACTAAGTATTCCTGGGCGTGGTGGATCATCCCCATAATTAAGCGGCTTAAATCAACGAGGCGAAGGTAGATCTCAACCCGTTTTTGCCCACGTAT
>NZ_JUEE01000157.1:0-20495 GCF_000802135.1 Desulfosporosinus sp. BICA1-9 | reverse complement strand
CTGCTGTTTTTGTTCCAGCAGCTAAGCTAATATTAGCGGTTGTCCCGTCTATTACAATTGATCCTGTATGATTGGCGTTTTTACCCTGCTCTAGTGTAGATGAGCTTAATCCTAAATCGGACGATGCACTACCTGTGGTGTTGCCGATTGTACTGTTTTCTCCAGTCAGATTATTAGTGATAACTAGATTCTGCCGAGGATCAAAGGCTGATCCGCTAGCCTCAAAAGAAGCTGTAACATTTCCTGCACCGAAAGCAGTAGTGAGTTTGCCTTGTAGGTCGGCTAGGAAATCAGTTCGATCTTGCGCAACATTAGCAAAATCATAGTCATCAGTAGCAAGAGTAATGGCTTTGGTTACGCCGCCGACGGTGATAGATAACTCGTTGTTACCAGATCCCTCATTAGCGGTTGCAAAGCTGGTGCCCACAAGCGCTTTCGCTCCGCCGCCATCTACAGTTAACGTGTCTCCGCTGTCAGCAGTGGTAAATACCATCTTGTTGTTAGCATCAAACCCAACTGTGACTGTAGCGAAATCTCCACCTTCTGCTTGAAGCTTAGCTTGTATGTCTGCTGCAAAGTCATCTGCGCCCTCAGTTACACTTGTATCATAGTTTTTTATGTCTAGAGAAACTGTCTTTTGGGTTCCGTTTAGGGTAACTGTTAACTGATTATTTTCAGTTCCTTGTATTATATCAGGAGTTGTTAATCCAAGTGATGCTGCTGCGTCACCAGAAATATCAGTTATAGTACTTGTTGTTCCCTCTGCATTATTTGTAAAAACTAGCTTATTAGTTCCATCAAAGCTTGCAGCTACATTACCAGCACCAAAAGCTGTATCTAATTTACCATTGATATCTGCTAAGAAATCAGTTTTATCTTGTGCAACTGAGAAATCATAGTTATCATTAGCTAGCGTAATTTGTTTGGTAACGCCGCCTACTGTAAGTGATAAATCATTGTTACCTGTCCCCGCTGTTCCAGCTGTGAATGTACCTCCAACAAGGGCTTTTGCACCGCCACCATCTACAGAGAATGTGTCAGTACTGTCAGCTGTTGTAAATACCATCTTGTTGTTAGCATCAAACCCAACTGTGACGTTGGCGAAATCTCCGCCTTCGGCTTGAAGCTTGGCTTGTATGTCTGCTGCAAAGTCATCTGCACTATTGTCTGCACCTGCAGCATAATCAGCTAGTTCTAGGGAAATTGTCTTTTGCGTGCCGTTTAGAGTAACTGTTAACTGATTATTTTCAGTTCCTTGTACAGAGGTAGCAGCTGTTAATCCAAGTGTTGCCGCTGCGCCACCAGAAATATTAGTTAGCGTACTTGATGTTCCTGTTGCATTATTTGTAAAAGTTAGCTTATCGTCTGCATCAAAAGTTGCAGTTACATTACCAGCACCGAAAGCCGTATCTAATTTTGCATTAAGATCTACTAAGAAATCAGTTTGATCTCCAGCTCCACCAGAGGCAGTTAGATCATATGTGGCATTTGCCAAATTAATTGTCTTAGTTGTGCCACTTACTGTTAGCGTAAGATCATCGTTAGCAGTTGCTGTTGTCGTTGTTAATGAATCTGTTGGTGCTGCAAGTAAATGTTCTGTTGCTAATCCACCACCATCAATTGACATGGTGCTACTATTCGTATCAGCTAAACCTATAGCAATTTTACCGTCAGCACCAAGGGTTACGGTGATATCATTCGGATTAGCATCTGCAGCTGCAGCTAATCGCATGGCAGTCTGTAAATCATCTGCAAATTTAGCGGCACCATTACCAGCTGATCCATCATAATCATTTGCTACTAAAGTAGCAGTGTAAGCACTTCCATTAAGTGTGAATTGCAGTTCATTATCTGTAGCTGTTACTGTTGGACCTACAAATTCTCCTGCACCACCACCAGCAACAGTATAAGCCGCAGTACCCGTTGCTACATCTCCTGAAAAGCTGTCGATCTTAGCAGCAGCATCTGTTATTGCTGTACCCGTTGCTGTTCCTTTAGTTAATTGAACAGTTGGTCCTGAATCAGCAGCAGCATGACCTGCATAAACCACATCACCAGTTTCGGTCAGGCCGCCTACTTCTGAAATATCAGCAGTTGCAAGTGCTACACTACTTGTAGCTGTAGCCTTAGTTAATTGAACATTTGGTCCTGAACCAACTGCAGCATGACTTGCATAAGCTACATCACCGGTTACTGTCTTACCACCTACAGCAGAAATACTCACGTCACTTAATCCTGTACTTGTAGCAGTAGCCTTAGTCGCGGAAGTTATGATGTCAATACTATCACCAACCAAACCACCACTCACTTTAGCGGTGACTGCACTCTGTACATTCAGTTCGCCTTTAAGCAGTTTCTTTGTGTTGAATTCGGTGGTGTTACCAATGCGGTTGATCTCAGAAGTAAGCTGATTGACTTCCTTCTGAATCTCAGTACGGTCATTCGTGGTATTAGTATCATTGCCCGCCTGAACAGCAAGCTCGCGCATCCGTTGCAGAATGCTATGGGTTTCGCTCAATGCACCTTCAGCAGTGTTGATTAATGAAATACCATCTTGACCATTACGAGCTGCCTGATCTAGACCACGGATCTGACCACGCATTTTTTCGGAGATGGCAAGACCAGCAGCATCGTCACCCGCTTTGTTAATGCGAAGACCTGAGGACAGTTTTTCCAGCGATTTGCTGGTGTTGGTCATGTTGGTACTCATCTGACGATAGGTGTTCAGTGACGCCATATTGTGGTTGATAATCATAACTATAACCTCCGTGTATTTTTTATTTATGTGAACTTCCGTGTTCACATATTTATAACAAGCCTCATGGCCACTCGGCTTATTACCAAATTAATGATTAGGAGCTATAAAAAAAGGACGATCCTTGCCTCATCTAACCCAGCGTCCTGCTGGAATGAGCAAAGGTAATCATCCTTGAAGTATTTATTAAGGTTCTTTTCAAAATTACGAGATACTTTTGTTAGTTGATCTTGGTGGTTTATTTTGCTCTTCAAATAATTCTCCACGTATAATAGGTGTGTGTTTAGGGGCATCGATTGCCAATCTCAAATCACCGAAGTCACTTTTAATGACTTTGACCATGATGTCGTCGCCAATCATCACATACTCGCCAGGCTTTCTTCCTAACACCAGCATAATTTACTCCTCCTTGATTAATTGGATTAATAAAAAAAACGAGCAAACTATCCCAAATAACTCCCCTACGTCCTGTAGGGTTTATTTGGCTATTTGCTCGTCCATGTACCTGCATTAAGTTTAGTTCATACTAGTGTGCCGTTGAAAAGACATTACTGGATATTAGTCGTGAGAGAATTCTTTTGACATTCGTATAACTCTCCCCGTGTAATACTTACGTTTTTAGGAGCATCAATGGCGAGTCTTAAATCACCTGAGTTACTCCTGACTACTTTAACCATAACATCGCCGATCATGATATATTCTCCAGGCTTTCTTCCTAACACCAACATGTTTTTTCCTCCTTGATTTTGGTGAACTAATAAATCAATAAATAAAGAAAACGAGCAAATATTCCTAATCTCCCCTACGTCCTGTAAGGATGATTTGGCTTATTTGCTCGTCCATGCAACTATATTTAGTTACTTGTTCTAGTTAGTTACTGAATGGCTTGGTGTTTATTAATCGTAAGAGAGTCATTTTGATTTTCATATAATTCTCCACGTGTAATAGTTGTGCTTAGAGGGGCATTGATTGCGAGTCTTAAATCACCGAATTCACTTTTAATGACTTTGACCATGATGTCATCGCCAATCATCACATATTCGCCAGGCTTTCTTCCTAACACTAGCACGATTGTTCCTCCTACTATATTATCGTAATATCGATGCAAAACTTAAGGGCTTTTTTAAAGATGTTTAAGATTTTTTGATGACTCCAGTTCAGAAAGTCGAATCGATACATTTTTTACTCTGAATTGATATTGCTTATAGACTTTCATTCATAGCTTCGCCTCCTATTTACTGCGTTACTCCGATCATAAAACACTCACCCTAAATGAACCCTAAATGGGAAGTGCCCTATAGGATTGATCTCTCCTATTGGGCACTTCGGTAAAACCTTATATATCCTATGTTTTTCGTACTTATTCTCGAAATCTCAACATATTTGCCTTGAAAACTTCTATCTATTTAATTCTTTTTCTTCAAATCATCCATTACCCTTGTGCACATTTCGTCAAGTTCAGCTGCTCTTGGATGGGCCCAGGCATACCCGCTCGCTTCCATATATCCCCTATGCTTTAATTGCTCAAGTAAACGTAAATCTTCCGTCCTTTTGCTCTGATAGCCCTTGATCAACTCTTCCAACTGATAGAGTTCACAGAAAACCTGCTCTGTCACAACTCGATAATTCCCACGACGGCTTTCCAATATTTGAGATATGCCTGCCTCTGCCAATCGTTTACGCAGCAGATAGGTGTTGGCATGGAAATTTGTTTGGGCTTTCTCAGAATCATAATCAGGCCATACTGCATCCGCTATCTTTTCCCAATTGACTGGTACGCCCTTTTTGTGAATTAAAAAAGCTAATAGTTCCTTGGCCTTGGAGTTTTTCCAGGCCAGCACTTCTCCGTTTAAGAAAACTTCGAAATCACCAAAGCATTGAATAATTGGTTTCCCGGGGCGCTCGACTGTCCTTTTGGTTTTCAATAATCGCTGGACAGTTTTACCCAGTCTTTCCGCTGTCAAGGGCTTCATAATATAATCCATCGCCTGTAACTCAAAAGCCTCAACTGCATATTGGTTATAGGCGGTCACGAAAACAATATCGATCGTTTCATTTATATCTAAGATCCGTTCGGATAGCTGAAGGCCATTAACACCTGGCATTTCGATATCTAAGAATACAGCATCCAAGGGATGATCTTTTAGATAGGATAATAACTGTTCTCCCGTTTCAAACAGACCACACAACTCAAGTTCCTTAACTTCCAACACTATTCTTTCGAATCGTTCTAACACATGCATCTCATCGTCGACTGCCGCAATCCGTATCAATTACTGCCTTCCCCCTTTCTGTATCACCATTCTCACGCAGGTGCCACATCCTAACTCACTGTTGATATCAAGTCCTCTGTCATACAATCTCAGGAGCCGATGGTGGATATTAAGGAGACCGACGCCTTGATCGTTTCCTTTTTCACTTAAGAGGAGCGTAAGCTTTTCCTCATTAATTCCAATCCCATCATCTTCAATCTCAATGCCTATGCCTATGCCTTCCTCTATCTGTATTACCCTGACGATAACTCTTCCTCCGCCTGGTTTTTTTGATATACCATGTCGAACGGCGTTTTCCACTAAGGGCTGGAGTATGAGTACAGGTAACTGATAATCTAAAGGTATTTCAATCTCTGTAAGCAGCTGTATCTTTTGACCAAAGCGTGCTTGTTCAATGCTAAAATACGTGTTGATAAATTCCAGTTCTTTGTCTAGCGTTACCATTTTATCCAGATGATTAAATTCCAGACTTCCTCTTAAATAGATTGCTAAGTCTACAATGAGCTTGCCAGCCTTTTTCCCATCCTTTTCGCAGACATTGGCAATAGCATTCAGGGCATTGTAGAGAAAATGCGGCTTAATCTGGGCTTGTAAAAAGGACATTTCGCTTGCCATTATTTTGTCCTTGAGTCTGTCTGCCTCAACTAACTTTTCATTGAACAAAATGAGCTTTTTATGGGTATGGGCCTGTTGTTTGGCTTGAACAAAAGACATAGCTAATATAACTACGAAATTTCCATATAAAAACACATAGGAACTATTAATTCCACCCATCCCTTTGTAGTGAAGGATATCTGTGAGGATCGCTAAAACGAAAACGTAGATAGCAATAAACATTAAGATCGCATTGTCCCTTTTATAGAGCACGGCTTTTATTAGGACGCCCATGATGTAAATCATTTGCAGCAGAATCAGTACGTATAAATACTTAGTGAATGTAGACATAAATTCAGGGGGGGTTAGGAACAATATATTAAAAAATACGGAAGGTAGTAAAACTAAACCAGCTATCGTTTTTTTATAGTCCAAAGGATAAATACTTAGGACAAATAAGTTCATAATCGGCAATAAATTATAAGCTGTCAAATAATTAATATATGCCCCGACCTCGAATGGCATATTAGGAAAGAAGATCACAACAGGGACTTCGCCCCAAATTAAGGAACGCAAGGCTGTGATAAAACAAAGTATGCTAAAGAACAGGGCAGTCTTATTTTTGGTTTGCAAGAGAAAGAGTAAGAAATAATAAATACCGAATATAAAAACACTGCCCATAAAGAAGAGCTGCTGCGCTAAGAAGATCATCTTTTGCCGCTCTAATACTTGTTTTGATCCAAAGACTGGACCTTCGCGAAGTCCTCCTCTGGCATAATTGAGATTGCCAACCTGAAAAACCAATTCAAGCTCTAGCGTATCCTTTGGCAAATTTAAAATGAGCGATTCCTCGCCTTCTTTGAAATCTGAAGGTTTGTCGGATACCTTTCCAACTTCAGCTATAAGCTGTCCATTGACATAGAACTTATAGGCATTAGCAACATTTCGGATGCGTAGAGCTGGGTCATTAAGTGTCGATGGATAGGATAGGCACATACGATAGGTGGCAACCCCACGTTGTGGATAAACCTTGGTTCCTGCTTTTCTATCATCCCAAGTGCCTGGCACTTTCATAAGCGAATCCATTTGTGGAGGTTGCTCAGCAATAAAATCCTCCGGCGTCAATAATTGATCCCAATAGAATTCCCAGTGACCATTTAATTGCACTGATTTATTCTGCTTAAAATCAACCCTCGACAAATCCACCTTGCCGTCAACAACGCGCCCTGAACCAAATGAATACATCATGCCAAGGGCAAAAAGCATAAAAGCAATTAATACTATGATGAATCCTATTCTCCAATTCAATTTAGTGCTTTTCATAACTCTTTAGGATAAACCTTCATATAAAGTCCTGCTTTCTCTTTTTATACTTCCATTCTACGCTATTCTTCTCCAAATATCGAGGTCTTTCTCCTTCAAAGTCAAGGGGGAGTTCGAGTTTGAAAAATAAATAAACCCTTCGTCTCATATTTAAGACGAAGGGTTAGTTTCGCGGTACCACCCAAGTTGACAACTAACTAATAACTGTCTTCTCTGCAGATACGGGAATAATCGTGGTTCGTAGTTCGTGGTTCGATGTTCGTGGTTTGACCCAAAAAAACTACTTTTGGTTCGAACTAGGCGCATCGAACTTCGAACAAGTCTACTGCCACTGGTGTTTGCTACAAGTTATTCTTACAGCATTTCTTTAAGGCGTTTACCTTCCTTAAGTTCCTTTAAGCTAGGGTCTTGTAAAATAAGATCCCCTTCTACTAATCCTTGCTCAATCATCACCTGACTGTCATTTTCCAGACCTTTCTTCACAGGCTGGATCTTAGCCTTGCCCTCCCGAATCATCCAGACAGCATCCCCTTCTTGATAGGGAAAAAGGGCTGTTTTCGGGATCATTAGTTGAGCAGGAATTTCCACAGTGGTAAATTTAACATCCACATTACTGCCCAGAACGACGTTGGGAGAGGGTTTAGCGAGTTGAATCGTGATTTTTACGCGGTTCTCCTTAAGTCCAAGGGGAGAAATTCTCTCCACGGCTGAGATATCTACGGCACTAACCGTACCCTCAAAGGATTTATGAACTGTGCTGGTCGCTTGGGTCACTTGGACCGGGCTCCCAACTTTGATATCAAGGGCATCACTAGCTAGGACAAAACTCTCTAATTTATAACCCTCGTTTGTGAACACGGTCATGATCTGCTCGCCTTGAGGGATTAGGTTGCCTTCTTTAAGAGTGAGGTCTTTGATGATTCCGTCTTGCTGGGCAACCACTACGGCTTTGCTAATCTTATCTTCCAATGGGTCAATTTGCGCTTGAAGAGCTTTCTTTTGATTACTATAATATAGTTCAGTCCCCTGAGAAGTCTGATGTTGCTCATAGATTAATTGTAAGCCTAATTTCTGCTGTTCTAAAAGGTTTTTCGCTTTCTCGAAGCTTCTCTCAGCTTCTTCATATTGTACTCGAGCAATGGAGCCACTATCATAGAGGGCCTTCATTCGAGTCAAGTTTAGTTCTTCTGTCTGAGCATCCTTTTCCGCTAGTTGTATGAGTAAGGTTTGCTGGGCGATTTGCGCCGTTTTGGGACTTTGATAATTCTGTAGGCGTTGTCCTTCCAGACTTTGTAATTGTGCTTTTAGTCCTTCCAACTGGTAGTTTAAGTCGCTAGTACTCATTTCTAAGAGTACGTCTCCCTTTTTAACGCTATCTCCATTTTGAACCTTGAGGGATTGCAGTTTCCCTTCAACAGAGTTGAAGATCGGCCACTCTTGAGCAGCCATTACTTCCCCTTCCTCTGTAAAACCTTTGCTAAAGTCTTTGGGCTGCAGAGTAAGAACGTTCACAGGTAGGGGCATGGCATTTGAGATCGTAACAGCAATCAGAATCAGGAGTGCCAGCCCTCCCATAAGAACGAACTTGCGTTGTTTGAGCTTAGGCAGTTTAAACGTTTTTGGGGTTAGCTTAAATTTTGTTTTTTCTATGGCCACTTTCATCACCCTCTCATAGACTTTTCCATTGTCACTCTTAATCTCGTGTTGCAAGAATCTCAACATAGGGAAGTGACTTTATTTTGTAGTAAGCCCTGCTTTGTGCCACCAGAACAGAAAAAGCGGTTCCTGCAGCCGCTCCCAGTAAAGCCATTGGCGGAAGGTCTGCCGGTAGAGAGTACATATCATTGCTCATAGACCCCGCCATACTAATACTTAATCCATAGGCCAAGGGAATTCCAAGCAGGATTCCAAAAATATATAAGGTCCATTGTTCTGAGGTAATCACCCGTAATACTTCTCTGGGTGTCATTCCTAATACTCGGAGGGATGCCAATTCTCGTTTCCGTTCAGAAAGTGAAATAATACTAGCATTATAGATAAGGGCAAATCCGCAAATTCCACCGAGAATGGCGATTATCCAAACCGTAAAACCGAAGGATTCCATCATTTTACTAATCTTTTCCCCCGTATCCTTGAGAGATTCGATCGAAGCGACATTACTGGCATTTCGGTACTTACTCTTCATGGTTCCAACTTCAGAAGGGTCCATCTCAATCAGCATTGAGGTACTGATTTCTCCTTGCCTTAAGAAGCGATGCAATTCTGTATCCTTCATAAAAGCATTAAGCCCTACATACTGAGGAACTACTCCCTTGACTAACAGCATCTCACCCTTCTGCCCAATAGTTTCTCTCCTCAAGGGACTTTCGACATATATTTCGTCTCCTGCTTTGACATTTAGAGATTTAGCTAAATGTTCAGATAGCAAAACCCCATGATCAGGAACCTCCACCTTTTGCCCTTTTTTATCGAGAATATTATAAAGTGTGGTTTCTTGAGTAAGACCCATCAGCGCGACGTCTTTCTTTAACCAACCGTTTCTCAAAGAAGCGGGTACTTCTAATAAGGGTTCAACTTTAGTTACCCCAGGTTCATGCGCGACGGCAAATTTTGTAGCTCCTGTGGGGGAAGGCTGGCTTAACGACAATTTGACATCAAAGGTTTGAACTTTTTCTAACTGGACCGTCGTCAATATATCAGTCATGTTCTGCATCGACCAAGAAACTGTCATCAAGCTAAAGACTACCGCAATCCCAAGGACGTTAAAGAGACTCCTCATAGGGGTGCGAAACACATCTCGAATACCCATCTGGGCTTGTGACGAAAGGTTTTGCCAAAACCAGGTGAATTTTTCGATCAAGGTTTTAGACGCGGTCCCTGGAGCCGGGGGCCTCATGGCTTCGGCTGGTTCTAAACGCAAAACATCGAGACTGCCTTTGATCCCACTTAGAACGCTAAAGACGAGTGCTAATGCAAGGCTAATAAAGAGGTATTTAATAGAGAATTCGCTTTTAAGACCCGGCAAATCAAAGAATGCCTTGTACATCGTTGTTAAGGGAAAGGAAAGAGCCACCCCAGCTAATCCTCCCAATAATCCCCCTGTCGTGCCTATGACGACGGGATAGGTCAGATAATGCAAGACAATCTCTCGACCCGAAAAGCCAAAGGCCTTCAGGGTACCGATGATCCCTCGTTGCAGCTCGATGAGGCGCCGCAACATAGTATACAAAATTATGGCAGCCACTCCCAAAAACACTACAGGCAGAGTTTTGGACATGGTTCGGATTTGTTTAATCTCACTGGTCATAATGGTGTGGCTCGTTTGATCTTTACGAGGGATAATACTCCGAACTCCATAGGGTTTTAACATGGCTTGAAGACTGTCCTTAACTGAATCAAAACTAACACCCTCCTTGAGGGTTATCACCAGATCATTAACTTGACCTTTTTCCTTAACGAGTGCTTTGAGCGTGCTAAAGGAAACGTACGCCATGCCAAATTCTTCTGGGGATGGGTAAAGGTCTTGGGCATTTCTCATAATGTAAATAAACTCTGGGCTTTGCGCAGTTCCAGTAATCATCAAAGGCACTTGATTGCCATCAAGATTCACATTGATGGTATCCCCTAAGGACAAATGATTAGCGGCCAAAAATTTGGGGTCCACGAGAATTTCGGGTTGGTTTTCTCTCGGTAGCTGCCCCGTTGTGAGATGAATTTGGTTGATTTGTGGGGTATTCGGAGGATTAAGGGTGAGGATTTTTAAATAACGATTAGAGTCTTTCTGTTGATCAATAATGCGCACCTCTTTGGTAATTCGGCCGGCTGCTTGATCAATTCCAGGTATGAACGACAATGAGTTCACTTTGTTTTCGGGATAACCTGTTACGCTGATAAATCCGTCCGCAAAGTTTGTTTCAGTATAATACTCCTGCAAGGTCTTATCCATGCTCTCCACGGCAATCGACATAGAAGTATAAATGAGCAAACCTAGGGCGATGACCATAATACAGGCAAAATAGACCCCTTTATTCTCTTTGATATCTCTCCATGTCTTTCTTCTGAGCATCACCATGATATATCCTCAGGACAAAGTGGATGTTCATTAACTTTAACATCCTCGAGCAGCCCATCTTTTAAATAAAAAACCCGGTTCGCCATTTTGGCGATTTCAACATTATGGGTAATGATCATCACCGTCTTATGGTATTCACGGTTTAACTTCTGTAATGCTTTTAATACTTGAATCCCAGTTTGAATATCTAAGGCACCCGTCGGTTCATCACAGAGCAATAGCTCCGGGTTTTTGACAATGGCCCGAGCAATAGCAACCCTTTGCTGCTGGCCTCCTGAGAGCTGGGATGGGAAATGGTCCGCCCAAGCATCAAGACCTACTTCACGTAAGATATCCGAGACGGAGAGTGGATTTTGAGCGATTTCTACTGCTAACCTTACATTTTCATAAGTTGTGAGATTTGGCATTAAGTTATAGTTTTGAAAGACGAAGCCTACTTCATTGCGTCGATAAAAAGTAAGTTCTTGGTCATCGATCTCATGAAGGGGTTGCCCCTTGTAATAAAGCTCACCTGTTGTCGCCTGGGTCATTCCACCGATAATATTCAGCAACGTGGTCTTGCCAGAGCCGCTTTGACCCAATACGACAATGAATTCTCCATAGAAGATTTGAAAGTTGATCCCCTTTAAGACTTCAATTTCTACTTCGCCAGTCCGATAAAGCTTGCGGAGATCTTTTCCTTCCATAAGCACATCCATTACGTCTCACCTCCCAGAAAATGTATACTATCTTGCTCTACGTATTTTTGGTACCTAGCTTTTGGATTTAGTTATTTAATATAGTTATTGAATTTAGTTCTTCAATTCTAAATCATACATCCCATACTTTAAAATTTCTAAATACTCCATGTACTCCGCCATGATTTTATCGTAATTCTCGAACAAATCTTGTTCCTTACCTTTATAATCCTTGAGATATTTTTCTCCAAGTGCCCCTAAAAAGAGCATGATTATTTCGATTGCCTTAGATGCTTCCACTCCACTACGAAACCTTGAATAATCAATATCCTTAAAAAACATCGGCATAGATTCCTTTGAGGCTTGAACGTATTTCTGTTCAATTTCCGTTCGCATGTCCTGAGGAGAATTCATAAGTCCTTCCACGAATAACTTTACAATATATGGATATTCATGAGCTATTTTAAGCTTAATCACTCCCAGTTCACTCAATCTTTGAAAGATATCCCTCGTCTCAGTTAAGGGGTATTTGTCAAACTCAGCAAGCATTTTCTGAATACAGTAATCGACAATATACAAAAATAAACGTCGCTTATTCTTAAAGTAATGAAACAGAATTCCTTTAGAAATTGCAGCTTCCTTAATAATTGAGTTCGTTGAGGCCTTATCATATCCTTTATCGGCAAATTCTTGGATACAGGCCTTTAAAATTGTTTGCTTTTTATCTTCATGTAGATTTTCAAAATTACGGTACAATGTTATCGCTCCTTGTAAAACTCCTTTTACCAACCGCTTATGATCAACGATGATAGGATTATACGCCCCTTTTGACCAAGTGGTCAATATGATTGGCTAGAATTTTTTTCTCTTATGCTAACAATAGCCGATTGGAATATATCGTTCTTTTGTTACATAAGCTCTTTGTCATTAAATTTGAACTTAATTGTGTTGCTTGGTCTATAAATAGAATGCTTGGTAACTCAAACTCCTAAAGTCTAATGAAGGCAAAGGCTGGGGTAACATGATTGTCGCATAGTAAAATCGGATAAATCTTCCTCCTCACTTTTGGTGCTAAGCTAAGAATTTTGTTATAACAATATATTATGGGAACTCAAATACGCCGGCTAAAGACACCTTTATGTGGAAATAACTAAATCTCAAAGTCCCTTTTTTGATTTAATCAGATACTCGGAAAGGCATAGTTTGCCATGCCAACAATAGACAAGATAATACATAAGCCCTTCATGTCCGTGAATGAACATGAAGGGCATTTCTAACCATTCTCTGTGTGAAAAAAACAATTATACACTAAGGCAATAATTATCGATTCCTGCCTTAGTGAAAACCTTTAATTCACCTTTATAGGTCAAATACACGAGGTGAGCCAAGGTTTCCGCCATGGCGAAACGCAGCTCATGAAAGCTGAGATCCTGTCTAAAAACCTGTTGGCAGACTTGATAAGCTGTCGCACCACTGCCAGTACAGTCTTTCATTTCTTGCAAGCGCGCTTTGTGATGAGCCTCTAATTGACTGATTCTTTCTTCAACCGTGGAGAACGGCTTGCCGTGAGCGGGCAAAACTAATTTACAATTCAAGCTCCGGATACTGTCGATGGCCAGCAGAAAGTTTTCCAAGGGGTTAGGATCAGCGCCGGTTTGGGGCCACAAACTAATATTGGACGAAATTTCAGGCAAGAGGTGATCCCCTGATAAGAGTACCCCTTGTTCTACATTGTAAAAGCAGATATGTCCATCCGTATGCCCTGGTGTCAAGATGACTTGGTATTCGAAATCCCCTATTGTCACCGCCTGGCCTGCCTTTAAGGTTGTCAGCTCTGCATGTGGAGATGTATAACGAATCAGGTTATCAACGGAACCGATGGTCTCTTTGACGATCTTATTAGGCATGCCATTATCCCTAAACAAGGTGTCCAGCGCATCGAGAATAGCGTATTTACCTTTCCAGTAGCGTTCTATCCGATCGGCATCAATTTCCCCAATATAGACTGGAGCACCTGAGTAATTCTGAAGCCACCCCGCACATCCATAATGGTCCGGGTGAAAATGAGTTAGATAGATTCCTTTAATATCTGAAGGCTTAATAGCATGTTCTTCAAAAAACTGCATCCACCCTTCAACTGTAGCCTCCCGGCTGAGACCCGCATCGATGAGCCACCAACCAAGGGTTCCTTTTACTGCATGACAGTTCACATGATTTAGTCTAAATGGCAAGGGTAATTTCACTTTATAAATCCCTAGTGGTTCAAAAATCATCAGCGTCACTTTCTTTCTTTGCTTTCTTACAATAACCGAAAAGTCTAACTACTTATTTCTCCATGCTGCTTCAAATACCTTCCATTTTTACGACTGCCCCTGATAAAATTCGGGTTAATCTACCTAACATCGACTAACTCGTGGCAGCACTGAATATTGGATGCTATATACAATCATCCAATTGGATGTTTTCAAGTGCCAATCTCGCCCCTATAATAAGTTTAAAACTCGATAGGGGGAACATGGTTATGCAACATACCTATGCCAAAAGGGTAACCCACATGGAAAATTCAGCGATTCGTGAACTTCTAAAACTTGCTGAACAACCGCATATCATTTCTTTTGCTGGTGGTCTTCCAGCCCCAGAGTTATTTCCACTCTCCGAAATCAGGGAGTCTTATGCTCAAGTTCTTGGAGCAGGCGACCCTTCTGTCCTCCAATACGGAACTACCGAAGGATATTTACCCTTACGTGAGGAGATATCCGACCAAATGCGCT
Source organism: Desulfosporosinus sp. BICA1-9 (assembly GCF_000802135.1). NCBI lineage: Bacteria > Bacillati > Bacillota > Clostridia > Eubacteriales > Desulfitobacteriaceae > Desulfosporosinus > Desulfosporosinus sp. BICA1-9. Next base: position 6,030 of record NZ_JUEE01000157.1, on the reverse strand, counting down.
CTAAGGGGATCCCCTCTGAAGCAGACAACATTTTTCTTACCAACGGCTCACAACAAGGATTGGATCTCATTGCCAAGCTCTTTCTTGATCCTGGGGATGTAGTGCTCCTTCAAAACCCGAGTTATCTTGGAGCCATCCAAACCTTTCGCAGTTACCAGGCCAATTTTGCGACCATTCCTACAAATGCGGCAGGAATTGATGACATCGCTCTCGAAGTATCTATAAAACTGAACCGTCCCAAGCTCATTTACCTTGCTCCCACTTATCAGAATCCTACCGGTACCACCCTTACTATCGAAGAACGAAAGGCGGTTCTCCGCGTAGCGAGTAAGTACGGGGTTCCTATAATAGAGGATGATCCCTACGGTGAACTCCGCTATGAAGGTTCTGCCTTACCAGCTATCAGGTCTTTCTCCACCGAGGACGAGGTGATTTACCTTGGTACCTTTTCTAAAACACTAGCCCCCGGACTTCGACTCGGTTGGATCGTTGCCGGAAAGAGCCTGATAGCCAAACTCGTGGTAGCAAAACAAGGAACTGATTTGCACACCAGCACTCTCTTACAAAGGGCTACCCACTACTACCTAAACCATTTTGACGCCAATCAACACATCGAAACGATTCGTCAAGCCTATAAAGTACGCAGAGATCTTATGCTCAGTGAACTCCAGGAGAACTTCTCCAATCAAGCCATCTGGACCAAGCCAACCGGAGGTATGTTTATTTGGCTAACCCTACCAGAAAAATATGACACGGTTAACCTCCTGCCCTCTGTCCTGACGGGTAATGTAGCCTATGTTCCGGGAGCGCATTTTTTTACGGACGAAGGAAGCTGCAGTAGCATGAGATTAAATTTTTCCAACCCTACACCGCTGCAAATACAACAGGGAATTAAACTCTTGGCAACTATACTGACACTTTAAAGGGGATACGAAGTCCGAATATCAAAACTTCGAACATCAGGCCTCGACATCGAGTTTCGCACTTCACCACCGAATTGAGGGAAAACGCATCATGAAACTGCACATAGACCGTTCCGGTAAGACGCCGCTTTACTTACAGATCAGGAGCCAGATTCGTCAACTCATCCTAGCTAATGATCTTCCTCCCGGTTTCCGCCTCCCGCCTGAGCGAAAGCTGGCAACCACCTTAGGCGTCAATCGCAGCACCGTGGTCAATGCCTACCATGAACTGGTAGCCGATGGATTGATTCAGCCACACGTTGGCAAAGGGACCATCGTAAGCCCCCCTCAGCCAGTAGGCCCTTCTCATGACCGTTTTACAAATGCCAACGATTCTGAGGCACTGGGTGCGCCTGTACAGCCGATATCTTGGCAAAATTTTTATACCAGACAGTCAGAGCGCCTGCATAATCCCGTCTTGGCGTCAATATTGGATGAGATTGGTGAAGAGGATCAGATTTCTTTCGCCTTGGGATCCCCAGCAGGTGAATACTATCCGCTTCAGGAATTTAGTCAAATAAGCCAGGAGGTCATGCGCCCCGGCAATTGGCAAGCCTTCGAATACGGACCTACCATTGGTCATTATCCCCTGCGCCAATATATAGCGGATTGGCTTAGTCAGAGAGGCATACGCACTCAAGCCCAGACTATTTTAATAACCTCCGGTTCTCAACAGGGGCTTGATCTTCTAACTAAGGTTTTCTTGGAGCCAGGAGATTACATCGTCATGGAGGAACCTTCTTTCCTTGGAGCTATTGGTGTTTTTAAGGCATCAGGCGCCCATATCCTTACTGTACCGTTAGATCAGGAAGGTTTAAGAATAGATGTCTTAGAACAAATCTTAGCACGACATAGGCCTAAATTCATCTACACCCTTCCGACATTCCAGAATCCTTCCGGGATAACCACGAGTCTGGCACGACGGCAACAGCTTCTTAAATTGGCCTATCAATACCATGTACCGATCGTGGAAGATGATCCCTATAGCGAACTGTTTTACGGAAATCAGCCCTTCCCTTCTCTTAAGTCCTTAGATGAGTATGGACATGTTATCTATCTGGGAACGTTCTCCAAAATACTATTTCCTGGACTTCGCCTCGGCTGGTGTGTGGCACCTACCCCAGTACTAGAGCAATTATCCCTTGCCAAACAGCACGTTGACCTCCATACCAGCACGACCGCTCAGTGGGTTATGACAGAATTTTGTAAACGAGGACTGCTGGACGAACACCTTCTAATCGTTAGAAAACAATATAAGTGTCAACGCGATGCCATGGTGTACGCTTTAAAGGAGTTTGCGCCTCAGGGCTTATCCTGGACAGTCCCGGAAGGTGGTTATTACTTGTGGTGTGAACTGCCGCCTGGCATGAAAGCCGCAGCGCTGCTCACCAAAGCAGCAGAAAAGAAAGTGACGTTTGTCCCAGGGAATGCCTTTTATGTTAACTCCGGAGGGAAAGACCGGATTAGACTTTGTTTCTGTCGTCATTCGGAAACAACGATTCGAGAAGGGATTTACCGCCTCTGCGAGGCTATTACGGAGATGTTAAATCAATCTCAAACTAAAGGTACGACTAACCGGCCTCGTTTTACCGAACCTTTGGTGTAAACGTAAAAGTATCTCGCGGTTCAAAATGAACTGCGCCCCCTTTTATCCATTTACCACTTGTTGCCGCCGTAAAGTGTCAAGAATTAAATCTATATCCCGTTCCCCATAAAGTTTCGATAAATTCCGGATTTGAAGGGTCTCTTTCGATCTTTTTTCTTATCTTTTGTACATGAACAGGTACGGTTGCACTATCTCCAAAGTATTCATTCCCCCATATAGTCTCGAAAATATGTTCTTTACTAAAAACAATATTTGGATTTGTGGCAAAAAACACTAGCAATCCATATTCTGTTGTCGTCATTTGAACTTCTTTCCCATTAACAAAGACTTTATGGGATGCTGTATTTATCTCCAATCCTCTGTGGTTTATTATTTCAGAAGCTACTGTTTTGCCTTTCAGACGTTCATATCTTGTAATATGAGATTTAACCCTTGCCACCAACTCCGCAGGGCTAAATGGTTTTGTTAAATAATCATCAGCTCCATAACCAAGTCCTCTAATTTTATCGATATCCTCATTTTTAGCAGACACGATGAGCACAGGAATCTCAAATTTATCGCGAACTTCTTTGGTGATTTGATATCCATCTTTACCTGGCAACATTAAATCCACAATGATAACATTATATTGGCCCGTCAAGGCCATCCTCAGACCCTGTGCTCCATCTTGTACAATATCCACTTCATATCCATTTAATTGAAGATAATCTCGTTCTAGTTCAGCAATATTTTGATCATCTTCAATAATTAAAATCCGTTTCATACCTACCTCTTTCCAAATCATTTTTGATAAGAATTGGGAGCCGTATTGTAAAACAAGCGCCCTCTCTTTCCAGACTTAATACAGTAATTGATCCTCCATGGGCTTGCACAAGTTCCTTAGCAATGGCAAGTCCAAGGCCAGTACTCATTAAGTCTTTTGTACGCTCGTTATCAATTCTGTAAAATCTATTGAAAATATTAGGAAGTTTGTCTTCAGGAATTCCCGGTCCATTATCTTCGATATTAATACCTATAAAATCGTCTTGTCTATCCAGTTCTATCTTGATGGTTAAATCCTGATTAGATCCATATTTAACAGCATTTCCAATAATATTCCTAAAAGCCTGATATAATCTTTTCCTATCAATATTAATCAGGCAATCACCTTCCATCTTATTCAGATAATAAAAATTACACTGCTTTTCTTCAAGTTCAAACTTAAATTCTTCCATCAAATCATCCATAAAAGCTCTTACTTGTACATTTTCAAACTGAAAATCCAGTTTTTGCAGATCCAACTTAGAAAACAAAAAGAGATCATCGATCAATTTATCCATATAAACTGTATTTTGATAGATCGTTTTAAGGTACATCGTCCGTTTTTCCGGTGATATAACGACCCCGTCCAAAATCGCTTCAATATACCCTTGAACTGTTGAGATAGGTGTCTTAAGATCATGTGAAATATTAGCAACGAGCATCTTTCTATTTTCTTCATACTCGGACTTCACTTTCTCACTTGCTTGTAACTTTTGGGCCATTTCATTAAAAGAATCCACTAAAAGCCCAATGAATCCGAGATCATTCATTACGTCGCTCTCCACTTTAACATTATAATTCCCTTTAGAAATCTCTTCCACTCCATCTTTAAGCTTATGAATGGGTTTAAATACCCTCTTCTCTAAACGCCAGAGAAAAGAAAACTGCAAGATTTCTTTAATAATTATAAATACTGCAAAAAAAATACTAATTGACTTAATACCTACCCATTTAAATAGTAAGTATAGAATGATTAAGTTAAATACGATGCTAACTGGACGTAAAAAACGAAGAGACTTATGAAACTGATTGAATTCCCGATGTTTTCTCTGAAATTCCTGATGACAACATAATTCACGTTGCTGCTCATGGAATTCCAGTTGTTTTCTGCGGAATTCCCGATGACCGCTATGGTGAACGTTCTTTCCTTTTTTTAATTTTCTCATAAGACGTTTTATCATTCTCTTCAACACATAAGTTCACCCATCGATGCTTCCTTCTAATTTTAAACACTACAGTACCAATTTAGTTTTGCTTTAATCAAGTTAATCAAAACTAATCAGAGTGACTATAACCATTGTTCCTTAACCTTCATTGAAGCTTATCGTATTCATTATATCTATTAAAGGACGCAAAACAAATCATTGTTTTGCGTCCTCGGTTTAAAGGAGGAAAATTCTTTTCTGACTTGGTTTAGTTAAGTTAGACGCAATTCTGCCAATAGACTCATATCATGGTTTTCATTAAGTTCATTGACTTGCTTTCCATCAACGGTCACCACAAGCTTTTCTACTTCTCTAGTCTTTTTGATCCAAACCTTAACCTCGATCTTTGGATCTTTCAAGGCACAGAACTCCTTTATACAGCCGTGATGTTGATGATGCTCGGACATTTTTCCCTGACTACATCTTTCCTGGAAGGTTTTTTTAATGTCATCCGGAATATCATTTAGGCTTAAGGATAAAAAGACGGACTTATCCTCTTTCTCATCAACCTTAATTTGATTAAAAATACTTAGTACAAACGCCAGTTTCGTTAATTTCCCTTTAAACCCTCCACATTTTAAATCCCCATTGTTTTGACCATTATCGTGGTGGGTATGATGCATATGTTTCATAAAGCCATGATGCCTATGCCCAGCGCAGCAGTCCTGCATTGTAAACTCGGTTTGGCTTTCATGTTTCACTTTCTTGCCATCACAATCCAGTTCTGTACTAATCTTGACTTTGGTCTCACCGCTGGAAAGATTCTTTTCAAATTCATTCGTAAAGCTTACTAATTGTAGTTGATCTTTCTTGGCTTCCGCTTGAAAAATACCACTAATAACCTCCTTCTCTTTCAATATGGAAATCACATCGTACATAAGTTTCAGTTTACTCATCTAAACGACCTCCCTGTTTTTTGCTACAAATTGATTATAGCGGGAGGTTTTAAACTCGTTTTAAAGCAATTATAAAAATTTTATAAAAAGATTCTAAAGTTCTATCCCGAGTTTGGCGACATTTTTTTCCAGACCCAGGCGTAGCAAGGCTTTAGACCATGCGTAAGAAAGCGTTTTGTCACTACAACATGTTTTACAGTAAGAAATTATTGAACTGGTTAATCACTTTCGGCTTCATCATTTTTTCACAACTAAATAATTTGACCAATTTTTCCTGCTGGTCAGTCATCTCTGTAATAGTTAATGAACGTTGAGAAGAATTTTTTAACCCAACCTGATTTAATCGACAGCTACTCACTTGTCGCAGCAGTTCTTCAGACGACTGTGTGATTTCCGCTTTCCTGAGCATCATCTCGATTGAGTTTATCAGCAAGTAAGCTAAGATGCAGATGGTCACATGGGCTTTCACTCGCTCTGGCCGTGTCAAATAGATGGGACGTAATGCAAGTTGTGATTTCATCTCTCGAAAAGCTTCTTCAATCTTGTTTTTCTCTCGATAC
>NZ_JUEE01000156.1:0-18690 GCF_000802135.1 Desulfosporosinus sp. BICA1-9 | reverse complement strand
GCACTTGCAACACCTGTAATGTTACCAGTACCAACACGTCCGCCCAAAGCCATCGCGAAGCCCTGAAACGATGAAACGCCTTCGTCTGAACTTTTAGTTGCAAAAAGATTTTTGACCATGTCTTTAATTAAGCGCACCTGTGGAAATCTCATGAGTACTGAAAAATAAATACCGGCTGCCAAGCATAAATAGATCATGACTTTACCCCAGAAAAAATTGTCCAGACTGGCTGATAGATTTAATAAGTCCATTAAACAACCTCCCGTATTTTTTTATTAATATGCAGTCATGTATAGCCAAACGGCCGTTTTTGATTATACAAAACTTACATAAAAACCAAAAATATGTTAAATTTGAATTAACTATCTTAATTACACTTTTTGTTTTTACAATAAAAAGAATTTAACATCAATTTTTATTTTGCAGTAAATTATAAATAGTAAATTTATATCCAAAACAACTTTGTTAAGGATCATAATCTGTTTAGGAGGGACTTCTCCTTTTTCAAGCATGGTCTAGTTTAACAAATAAATTATCTCATAATTCCGATATTATTGATACATAAATCTATTAATAATATACTAGAAATTATTCCCATTATTTTTTTATCTTACTCTCCATTGACTGACGATAGCCCAAGGAAGCTGCCAACAATCCCCAGGACTGCGCTGAGCAACATAACCACTAAGGTTATGCCAGATAAAAGTGTTTCCTGAGGCGGAAGAGGGATGAAGGGAAGGGGGCCTGCCGTCCGAGCATAAAGGTATGAGACCGAGAACGCGGCCAGAGCCACTGCCAAGATGCCTCCGCCAAGGGTTAATAACAATCCCTCGAGCAAAAATGGGAATGCAATGAAGGTTTCCGGTGCGCCTAATAATCTTAGAGTGTTTATTTGTTCCTTGTTGTTAGATATCTCCAGCCTAATAATATGAGATATAATAACCAAGGTAGATATACCTACAGCAACTACCACTAGGAACCCGACAAGCTTTAATAACCCGGCAATATTACGCAGACGATCCAAGACTGCTCTGTTGTCCCTAACGTGTTCAACGCCCACCATGTGGTTTAATCTTTCTAATACCGGGTCGATCTCTGCCAGATTAATTTTTAGCTCAATGAAAGAACTAAATGGATTATCCTCAAAATTCTTTAAAACACTCGCTTCTTTGCCAAGAATTTCCACCATCTTGCGGTAAGCTTCCTCTTTATCAACCAGTCGCGCCGCGCGAGCGCCCTCTAACCCTTTAATACTTTCAACCAGTTGCATGACATCCGTGTTAGTACTAACAACACTTTCGTCAAGATAAACGTTAATTTCTGCCTCCCCCTGGACAACATTCACAACATGACTGCTTACCCACCAGCCGGAAATTATCATGGCGAGAATAAAGAAAATAAGGCCTGTACTTAAAGCTGTTAAAATATTGGAAATTAGGTTCAAGCGGATCATCGTTTTTACTTCTTTCAGGAAATAACCTGCATTCAAAAAAACAGTTTTCATGCTAAGTTCATCCCAGCCTTTCCCAGCTCAAGCTTCCATTATCCATTCGGATATACTTGGAATTTTTTTCTGCATTAATCAGATGGGTTGCATGGGTGGTAATCACTACTGCTGTTTTTTCATCGACGAAAGACGTTAAAAGCTCTAAGATATTTAGGGCATTGTCCTTGTCCAAATTACCCGTGGGTTCGTCCGCCAGGATTAATACTGGCTTCCTAGCCACTGCCCGGGCAATGGCAACCCTCTGACTCTCCCCCCATGATAGGTTTTCCACCAATGAAAGCGCCTTGTGTTCCAGCCCTACTTTTACCAAGGCATTACTGGCATTATCCTTTAACTGAACTTGAGGTAGATCTAGAAAACGCATGCCCAGCATGACATTTTCCATAACAGTTCTCCCTGCTATAAGTTTAAATTCCTGGAAAACGGGTCCGATTATCTTTCTCAGCTGCCTGATCCCCGCTGTCTGACCTTTAGTCATTGGCTGTCCCAGCACCTTTAGCGAACCTACTGTCGGATACTCAATTCCCATAAATATCTTTAAGAGACTGGTTTTTCCAGAGCCACTAGGCCCCGTGACATAGACCATATCACCTGGTTCCACTTGTAGGTCGATATCTTTTAGAGCCATTGTCCCATTAGGAAACCTCAAACTAACTCCTTTTGCTTCAATCAATTTTTGTGCTACCTCCTCAGTAGTTTGGAATAATCGTCCATTCCAAAAATCCATCCGTAGTCTTGATAGAATTCATGGTGTAGTTGCTCAGTGGTAGCTTAAGATTAAACACCAAGTCACCTTTTAAGAACAAATCTTTTATTGCTCCGGTATCCAGTGGCATTCCATAGAAGCTACCTTCTTTCACCTGAAATTTCAAGGTGTGCGCTCCTTGAATAACAAAGATCCCTGATAAAACAAGATTTTCTTCAGGCAAGTTGATTTCAACATGGCTCTTAAAAAAGCGAAACACGACCTTTGGGAGCAAGGGCTGCCCGGAACTTATTTCATTGAGGGTTTCTTCACCGATTGATCCTTTAATACTTATAAAATCATAAGATATATTCAATTTATCCAGCGGAATGTTTCCCCCATCGATAATACTGGAGACTTCCTTAATAATTGCAGGGACAGAAGTTTTAAGTTCTTCCCAGTTCAGCTGCAAGTTAGTCAGATTTTCCTGATAATACTCCCTTTGTTCCTTCAAGGATGCTAAATATTTCTCCTGATCCACTATTAACTGCTGTTTTTTAGTCAGAGATTCTCGTAACTGTTTTTGATTATCTGCCATCAATTTAATTTCTTCAGCTAGGTTTGTTTTTTCCTTTAATTGCTGCGCTTTACTCTGTTCGAGCAACTCCATAAGATTTCCCGTGTTGCGGGTGAGGTCCCTCAAAATATTTATTCTCCCGAGAAGCATAGCCAAGTTGTCTGACTCTAGAATTATTTCTAAGTAAGTCCCCGGTCCCATCCTCTGATAACTCTTGAGAACCTGCTTTAGGTCTTCCATTTTTTTAGTATAGGCGATCTCTTCCTCTGCAATTGTTACCCTCAAGCCCTCAATTTCCCGGTTTTTTGTTTCTATAATACGAGTAATCCTCTCTTCCTCTTTTTCCATTTCATTAATCTGTTGTCCCAAGACAAACAGGTTTTGAAGGTTTTCTCGTTCAGTTTCAGAAATATTAGCCATTTTCTCTTTAATTCCAGCAAATGGTCCTTCCTGTCCGACTAGTATGCCTGTCGGTAGCATCACTATCAGAGCAATTACTAGGCAGGAAACTAAAAATAATACTAAAGTTCTTATTCTATGAATGTAACTCAACCTCCCGTTTACCTCAACCCGAATGTAACCTAATACTTCAACATGTTTCCTATTATTCCTTCTAAATCAACAAACTCCTTCATGCAAAAAAAAGCCAGAGCGTCTAAACGTTCTGGCGGTGTCTACATTCACCTATTAAATATTTACTAAATTAACTCTTATTCTTATACTTATGCCATTTTCTTGTCTTTATCCTTTAATGCTGCCAATTCTTTTGAATAGGATCTTGCTACGATCTTATGCCAGAGTTCAGCACCTTTAATACCACATCTCTCTGGAACAAATACAGGATCTACGCCCAGCTTCTTCTGTGCTTCGTAGTCTTTTAGAGTAGCAATACCTGGTTTTGTCAACAGTATGATAACAATAACATTGAACCATGCCATTGCACCAACACCTGCGGAACCAAAGTTCCAAACCACGTCAGCTGACATAATTGTACTGATGAAAACCATCAATACGATACCAATTCTTGAAGCTGTGATCGCCATTTTGTAACCGCTGCCGTTACTGTTGTTTCTAAAGAGATAGCCGACATTAGAATCTGTGTAGAAAGCATACGCTAATACAGTTGTGAAGGTAAAGAAGCCCAAGGCAATTGCTACGAAACCGCCGCCAATCCCTGGAATAAATGCATCGACAGCTGTTTGTGTAAAGTTCCCTTTTTCTAAGCCCGGAACAAATTCTGTAAGGAAACCTCCTGCTGGATTAGCTACATTGAACGTGTTTGTTGAAAGTATCATGATTGCTGTAGCAGTACATACCAACAATGTGTCAACATACACTGAGAAGGCTTGAACAAGCCCTTGTTTTGCAGGGTGTGATACTTCAGCAGCACCTGCAGCCTGAGCACCCGTACCTTGACCAGCTTCATTGGAGAATATGCCTCTCTTAACACCCCAACTGATGGCTAATCCGAAGACAGCACCATATGCTGCATTCATGTTAAATGCACTACTGAAGATTAAGCCAAAAACATAGGGGATCTTATCAAAATTAATAATCAAAATAATGAATGCAAGAGCCATGTAAGCGATCGCCATGAATGGAACGATCATCCCAGCTACCTTAGCGATTCTCTTGCCGCCACCGAATACAATATACCCAAGTAACCCTGCATATAGAACAGCTATAATTAATGGATCTATGCCAAAGGCAACTGTTGCAGCAGTAGCGAAAGAATTGGATTGAATACCAGGAAGAAGGATACCGCAAGATACCAAGGTAAGAATTGCAAATGCCATGCCTAAGCCCCTACTACCTAACCCTTTTTCAATGTAGTAAGCTGGACCGCCGCGATACTCACCATGAATCTCTTGTTTCCACACCTGAGCTAAAGCAGCTTCTATATAAGCTGAGCCCGCACCAAGGAAGGCTATTGCCCACATCCAGAAAACCGCCCCAGGACCACCAAAGAATATGGCACTTGCAACACCAGTAATGTTACCAGTACCAACACGTCCACCTAATGCCATTGCAAAGCCCTGGAAGGATGACACACCTTCTGCTGAACTTTTACTTCCAAAAAGATGTTTAACCATGTCTTTAATTAAGCGCACCTGTGGAAATTTCATTAGTACCGAGAAATAAATACCAGCTGCCAAGCATAGGTAGATCATGATTTTACCCCAGAAAAAACCATCTAGACTTGATGACAAAGTTAATAAGTCCATTAAACAACCTCCCGTATTTTTTTATTAATATGCAGTCATGTATAGCCAACGGCCGTTTGATTACACAAAACTTGCATAAAAACCAATATATGTGTATATTTGTCTAAATAATTAATTCTTATATTTTTTCTTATACTTTATTCTTTATGATTTTACAATAAAACAAAATAAACGTTATTTTATTAATTGTATATTACTAATTTTCCAAAATATACCTAAACATTAAATTTAGTTATATTTAGATCTATCATTGCATATTAATTCGTATTTTCTAACATAGACTATGGGATTTAATCATCTCCTACGGAGCTCTTTACTAACCCGTACTAGTTATTCCCGCTTAAGAATTGGAGGGGACTTCTCCTTTTTATTAGCGGCTAGTTTTATTACTATAATTATCTTGCAATTCTGAAATTAACGCTAGGCAAATCGATGTTCAATTATCAGAAAATATTGTCGATATTTGAAATTAGCTATCAAAATATTTACCTATAGTATAAATATTTTACACTCGACTCGAAAGAAGTGGGAATGGATGGCAAAAAAGGGTTCAGGCCGCACATGAGTACAGCCTAAACCCTAAACAAGAGTGATTGCAGATGTCGAAAGGTATTCACGTTCAAATTCCTTGAGCTAAATATTTTCTGGTTAAATTCATTCGTTGAATGTGACATCTGTAAGAACTTCTCGACTTTGTCAATATGTCTATCCACTCTTCATTGGAAAACAAGGCGGTTATCTGGGCTCGATCCTCTAACATCAAAAAATATTGACTAGGATAATCTGCCTCGATCACATCTAAAATCCCTTCTGGAAAAACCAAATCCTGAACATACTTTTTTTTATGATGTTTTCTTTTGTATTCCGCTAAATCATTCATAAAATTCCTCACCAGCAGGTTGTATATTATCATAGCAACCAATTTCTCAGGATAAACGGGTTTTGAAATCTCCATAACCAAATTGTCTGACGATCTTAATACCTTCCTCTTCGTTGAAAAGTGCGATAGAAGGAAGATTTACACCATTGAACATATTGTTCTTCACCATAGTATAGTGTGCCATGTCACAAAATACAAGCCTTTCGCCAGCTTTTAAAGGCTGTTTGAACGAATAGTCGCCAATGATGTCTCCGGCAAGACAAGTAAGACCACCAAGTCTGTAGTTATGAGGAAATTCACCAGGCTTTCCAGCATCGATTATAGTAGGTCTGTAAGGCATTTCGAGCACATCCGGCATATGACAGGCTGCTGAAGTATCCAAAATAGCAATTTTCATGCCATTATCCACGATATCAAGGACCTTGGCAACCAAAAAACCTGTGTTTAAAGCCACTGCTTCACCGGGTTCTAGGTATATATCTACTCCATATTTGTCCTGTAAAAACGTTATAGAACGAACCAAGGTTTCAAGGTCATAGTCCGGTCTGGTAATATGATGACCCCCACCTAGATTGAGCCATTTCATAGGTTTTATAAATTCACCAAACTTTTGATCAACCACTTGAATCGTCCGCTCAAGGGTATCTGAATTCTGCTCGCACATCGTATGGAAATGGAGTCCTTCAATACCCTCAAGCTCTGACCGTCGGAAATTGGACAATGTCACGCCAAGTCTTGAGTATTGATAGCAGGGATCGTAAATAGGCGTCTCTATCTCCGAGTATTCCGGATTGATACGGATACCACAGCTTATCTTTTTGGTTTTGATTTTTTTCACTTTGTCTTTGTACCGATTCCATTGATCAAAGGAATTAAAGGTAATATGGTCACAAATGCTGAGGATTTCATCGAAATCTCCCTCAACGTAAGCCGGCGCATAAATATGGACTTCTTTCCCCATCTCTTCATAACCCAGCCTAGCCTCAAACAGTGAGCTTGCGGTGACACCTTTAAGATAGTTGCCCACGAGAGGAAATGCCGAATGCATTGAAAACCCTTTTAAAGCAAGCAGAATGCTGCATCCTGTACGTTCTTGTACGGAATTTAGTCGTTCAAGATTTTTTAAAATAAGTCTTTCATCCACAATATAGCAGGGTGATGGCAGGGAAGTGATATCAATGTCCATTATACACCTCAATCAAGGAGAGTTGGCGAGAAGGTTTCCTGCCAAGGTAGTCCGTATTTATTTAAAGCTTCCATGAACGGATCCGGATCAAATTCTTCAACATTGAAGACACCGGGTTTTTTCCAAAGCCCTTTGAGCATTAACATTGCTCCAATCATGGCCGGAACTCCCGTTGTATAGGAAATAGCCTGCGACCCGACTTCTGAATAACATTCTTGATGATCGCAAATGTTGTAAACATAATAGGTTAAGGGCTTGCCGTCTTTAATCCCTTGCATAATACATCCGATATTCGTTTTTCCTTTAGTTCTGGGCCCGAGGGAGGCGGGATCAGGAAGCACAGCCTTTAAAAATTGCAAAGGAATGATCTTTTGCCCCTCAAAATCAATAGGCTCAATCGAAGTCATGCCGACATTTTCGAGGACACGTAAATGATTAAGATAATTGTCAGAGAACGTCATCCAAAATCTTATCCGCTTAATTCCCTTGATATGAATGGCTAAGGATTCTAATTCTTCATGGTACATAAGATAAATATTTTTGGGGCCTATCTCCGGAAGATCGTAAACTTTTTTCACAGAGAGAGGGTCAGTTTCGACCCAAGAGCCGTTTTCAAAGTACCTTCCATTCGCGGTTATTTCGCGAATATTAATTTCAGGGTTAAAATTTGTAGCGAAAGGATAGCCATGATCCCCTGCATTGGCATCCACAATATCTATAGAATGAATTTCATCAAAATAGTGTTTTTGGGCATAGGCACAAAAAACACCGGTAACCCCAGGGTCAAAGCCGCTTCCTAACAAGGCAGTCAACCCGGCCTGAGCAAATTTCTCTTGATACGCCCACTGCCATTTGTACTCAAATTTCGCAAGATCAGGTGGCTCATAATTCGCAGTATCCAGGTAATCTACCCCAGTAGCGAGGCAGGCATCCATAATGGTCAAGTCTTGATACGGGAGCGCAAGGTTAATGACAATATCGGGCTTAAAGCTTTTAATCAAGTCAATGACCATGTCTGTATTATCCGCATCAAGCTGAGCCGTAAGAATTTTTGTGGCACTTCCAGCTAACTTATTCTTGATCGCTTCACATTTTTCGACCGTTCTGCTGGCAATACAAATTTCTTCAAATACATCTAGATTCTGGCAACATTTATGAATAGCAACACTGGCAACTCCACCTGCGCCGATAATCAAAGCTTTTCCCATTTCAGCACCCCCCTAAATGACTTTTTCAACAATGCAAATTATACCTAAACCACTCCAAATAATCAATTAAAACGACAAAAAATGAGTGAAAGAATTAACTATAATTCGTTTCCAGAAATTCAACCCATTCCAGATATATCGTTTCGGTGCTTTTCGCAAAGGTTCCTTCATAGTTTGACGTATTTAACAAAGTTAATACGCTAGTCCAGCCATCATTATCTGTCACACAATAAAAGGAATGAACATTTTGGTCTCTTTCATATACGCCCTATACTGATCCCCAAATTCAACAAGCATATCTTTTTCCTCTCTTTTTGCCAGGCGTATATACATACCGATCATCACCGGATACAGAATAAGCATTGGTAAGGTTGCCCACTCTGCCATCATTCCAAAGGATAAAAGCAGCAGACCGGTATACTGAGGATGACGGATATATTTAAAACTTACACCCAAAGTTTTCTTCTGTCTTAAGGCTGATATTCCCGCCATGTGCTACTATGATTTTCTCAACGATTGCCAGCCCTAAGCCCGTTCCGCCTGTTTGTGAATTTCTTGCACTATCCGCCCTTACAAAGGGATGAAATATATCTTTAGCAATCGTTGCCGGTATTCCAATCCCATTATCCTCGAAGACAATTACTATTTCATCGCCCTGCTCACATAAGCGCATTCTTACCTTCGTATCTTTTAAATTGTATTGCACGGTATTAGCAACAAGATTTTGGAACACTCTATTCACTGCATAATATCAAGCATTACGAATATCTTTTCTTCAGGGATATCAAAATCATAGGTGAAGCCAGCCTTATCAAAGATTGGAATAGCGGTTCCCATTTCCTCTCTTACATATTCGCAGACGTCAACTTTGGTTTTACATAGTTTAAATTCTGAGCTTTCCATTTTAGATAACTCAAACAGATCCGTAATTAAATTGTTTGCTCGTAGGCTGTTATCATAGATAATCTTTATGTAGACGTCCCGTTCCTCAATGGATAGATCTAGTTTGTTACCCCAAAGTTCTGCATAACCCATAATGCTTGCCAAAGGATTTTTAAGATCATGGGAAATATCAAGTACCAATTTTTTACGGTTTTCCTCCGACTGCTTTCTTAAAGATATTTCCTTTTCGATTTGCTGTGCCATTGCGTTAAATGTATCCTGTAATTCTCCAAATTCATTTTTCAGATTAAGGTCAACTCTCTCAGTATAGTCGCCATCTTTCAGGCGTCGTGCGCTGTTACAAAGTTTCCTCAAAGGGTTAACTATACCAATGGATGTAATCTTTGAATAGATTACGGTACTAATCGCAAGCAGTAATAAATAAAAGAGAATTACAGCAAGCAGAAAACCAACGACATTTTGTTTATCTACCGAAGCAAATTCTTTGTTGTATACGATGGCAAAGTCAATTCTGATAGAAGTCGGAAATGTCACTACCAGCCAAAACTGTTCTTTAGCATTGTATTCAATACTATAGCTATAGGGGATTCCCATACTTTTACTCAAGACCAAAAATTCCGTGAACTCCTCTGTGGTCAGCTTATCCTTTAAAAGGGTGTTTATCCCTGCCGAATATAGAACTTCATAATTGGTATTAATGACCTGCACACCGCCACCTTTGTCAACCACCGATGTTGTGTCGATACTTTTGTAATCATCCATCATAAGGTTTTGTGCTGTATAGTTATTTTTTACAAGAGTCTTGGCTATCAAATCGTTCGCAAATCCTAAAAGCATAAATGCAAATATCCCGATCATGGTCGAGATAATAAACATGACGACATAGTTGGCTAAGAATCGATTTTCTATTTTCCTATTCATAAGCTAACCTCGCCTTAGTTTGGTTCTTGAAATTAACAAAGTTCTCGCATGATTCTAACAATTGTGCTTCCGACCGCTTCAAATTCTAAGTTTCTGCGCAGGGTATCCCCAACGCCCTCGATAATCGCACAAGAACATATTGTCCTACCATATCCAAGGCAATCGCCATGAACAGACAAACGCCCGAAAAGTAGAGGGCGTATTTCAATTCTCTTCGCAAGATGTAAATTGCTAGGTTGAACATAGCAATAACCAACAGTCCGCCAATCAGAAATAGTTCTTTCCCCAGGAGAGTGTCATGAAGGTCAAGAATCTTTTCTGGGGTCCCCATAGACATGCTGTACCAGAAACCACCTCTTGCGTATTGAAAATTGGAAACCTGAATAATGATATCAAACTCCTTGGCAGGCACGTTAAAAAAAACTGCCTGTGGTTTGTACTCGCCAATTTCTTCCCCTGGTACGACCGCCACTTCACCGTTGGCAGCCACCAATGTTTGATTGATGTATAACTTGTAAGCACTTGAAAATACATACGGTCTGAGACCCAGTGCTGTATTCTCTGGAAGGTTAGTCTTGATATGAAGTCTGTAGGTTGCATACCCCTGACCCGGCAAATTTATCCCATCAATCTCGTATCCATCCCATGATTCTGGTATAGTTGCGAAAAGGTCAGGTTTTACATTTTGGAGGTCCTTGTGAGTCAAAAACTGGCTCCAGTAAAATTCCCATTGACCATCAAGCTGGATAGTTCCATATAATTGGCTGTCCCAATCCCTTAAATCCAAAACCCCGTTTTCTGCCTCTTGCTTATTATTTGCGTAAGCATCTGAACATGCAGAAAGTAAGATTATTAAAATAAAAAATAAAAAAAATCCTTTTGAAAATCTCACTATTTTACGGCCTCATTTGCAATTATTTTAATATCTATGTTTTAGCTAACTATAGATATTTTATCAGACTAGATCCCATATTTCTTTAACTTTTTTCAAAGTGAATTAAAGCAAGGGGATGATATTTCCCGGTTTCAGGCTAGAAAATGAAATTAATGAGGTACTTAATCTACACTTTTAGGCATCAAGAACAGACAGTGTTTGTATCGGTATTTCTCTGGTGCACTTAAAAGGACTTGGCAGTTTTATCCTGTCCAAGTCCTAAATATATTTATATTGAGTTACTCACGATCTATTAACAAAACACATCCCGCCTTATTACCAGCGTATCCCGAAATTACACTACATGAATTGATACTATCATGAGATAGATCTGATATCAATTGTAAGCTGATTTCAAGCGATGAGTATCTATTAAGTTAATCCTTCGACACCAAAGACTGATTCTGCCCCACACCCAGGACAAATATAACTGTAGTTACGGATTTGCATCTCGATCGATTCAATATCATCATCACTAAAATCATTGATCTTGTTCTGTCCTTTAGCCTTTAGTGTTTCGCTATCCCAGGCTATGCTACTGTATTCGGTCTTACATTTCGGACATTTATACTTCACAACAAAACCTCCCTCACGATTTCTTATCTTCCAATATTATTTACTGATTTTAGAATCTTGATAACAAAGAAGGTCAAAAGGCATACTACTAACACAAAAATAATGAGAGGAATGATCATGGGACCTAAGCTACTAAAGAAATGACTATAAAAAAGCAGAAAAACCTCTCATTATTTAGTTAGAGGTTTTTCTGTTCATCAATTACCTAATCTATTTTTACGAATTCTGTGAAATTTGACCAGTCTTCAACTTCGAAAGCTCTAACATCCCTGACCGATTTCTTAAACCAGTCAATTCTTCGAAGTTTACTTATCGCTTTATACACATTCATTAAATCATTTTCGTTGTTAGAAATATAAAGGCTTGCTTGTATCCATTCAAAACCAAGAGCTTCAAGTTCTCGCCTTATTTCTAGATTTGCTTCATCCCAATCCCCATAGTGTTTTTTTAGTTCTTCAAATTGCAGTTCAAAAGCTAAAGCATACATTGGAAACACCTCCCCCTTATCTCATAAACCATAGTATACCATGTTCAAAAGTTACATTCCAACCCCTGGATTTTTCCAAAAAGGCTAAACCGGCAACCACGCTCAAGGTGTCGCCGTAGCTGCAACCATGAATTACTATCGAGGTAACATTCAGTAGATGTTAAGATAAATAAAAAAGACTACCACAGAGGTAGTCACTTGCTTTAAACTACAATTTCCATCTCGCCAGCAACACTAGTATTAGTATCACTCAGTATAGATTCATGACGAGGCTCACGATTCCAAATTTCAGTGCATCTTTTGCAGTGGTTGGTCAGCTTACCAATCGCTGTTATCTCAATTTCAACCTCATCATTTACGTTGAAGGATGAACCATATCCTCCTGGAGTACCCGTTAAAATAACGTCTCCAGGTAGCAACGTCGTGATGTGAGAAATGAAGCTTACAAGGTATTCGATTCCAAAAATTAAATCAGCAGTATTTCCCTTCTGTTTTGGTTGACCGTTGACAAAGGAGGTAATGATTAAATTGTGAGCATCAATTCCGCTGGTAATCCATGGTCCTAAGGGAAGAAACGTATCGAATGACTTTGAGCGAGCCCATAGTCCATCCGTTTTCTGTAGGTCCTTCGCTGTTACATCATTAGCAATAGTATATCCCCAGATATACTTATGGGCCTCATCCTCAGACACAAGATGTGCCTTTTTCCCTATAACAATTGCTAATTCAGCTTCAAAGGCTAAATCATCTGTCATTGGCCATTTGATGATGCTTTCACCTGGGTCTAATACGCTTGTTGAAGGTTTAATGAATAAAAGAGGTTCCACGGGCCACCTGGCTCCAGGTTCTAAAATTGTATCCTTGTAATTAAGGCCAACACAAACTGCCTTTGTAGGAGTACATGGGGCTAATAGCTTTACTGTGGAAAGTTCGTACTCTATTCCAGAAACTTTAAAATCAGGATACTCATCACCTAGGAGTTCGCTAACCATAGTTCCTTTAAGCAATCCATACCTAATCTTATTATTATGATTAAAACGAATATATCGTTCCATAGACATGTCTCCTTAAAATAATAGGGAATAGGTGTAAGCGGGCGATAAACCGAGCAACACCTACCCCAAAATTGACCTTATTTCTAATATTTCTAGCCCTGAATTTCTTCGTATATCTTTTTGGTTGGGTCAATCATAAGCCATAATAAGGCGCTTGCAATAGATACTACGGATGCAACTAGAAACGGTGTTGCCCAATTACCGGTAGTTTGGACTATATATCCAAAAACTAAGGGCGACACAAAACCACCAAGATTTCCAAAAGTATTCATAAGCCCAGAAACAGTTCCCGCATGGGGGCCAGCAATGTCTAAGGCAGAAGCCCAATATACTCCAATACCAAACTCCGAAGAAGCTAAAGCTAAGGATAATAGAATTACCGACAATACATTATTCTCAACCAGCGCTCCAGGTACCATAAAGAAAGCGAGGGTAATGGAACCGACTAAGGGAATAATCCGACGAGCCCATTTGCTACCGTTTGTTTTCTTCATCAGTTTATCAGAGATTATTCCGCCAAGAGTATTCGCAATAGCTCCCGCAAGAAAAGGAAGAGCTGCGTATAAACCCATTTTTAACAAGGGGAAATCGCGTGCGTCTTTAAGATAGGTAGGGAACCAGTTGAAGTAAATATAAGTAACATAGATGAAGGCCATATAACTTAAGCACAATGCCCAGATACTTGGACTAGATAGGATTCTGCTCCATGGGGTTTTAGGTGTATCAATGGATTTTTTCTTACCATTTAAGATATAATCGATTTCTGCTTTGTTTGCAAAAGGATGATCTTCGGGTCGATCGCGGTATATAATCCACCAACCGATAGCCCAAGCAATACCTAAAGCTGCACAAACGATAAAGGCCATCCTCCAGCCGCCCCAACCAATAATCAATGCGACTAGCGGCGGGGTAAAGGCTGAACCGATACGGGTAGCACTTTGCAGAAGGCCTTGTGACAAGCCACGCTCTTCAGGACGTAACCATCTTGAGAGTGCGGTTTGGGCTACAGGGAACGCCCCTGCTTCTCCGACACCAAATCCAAACCGGAGCAATAATAAAGAAGTATACCCTTTACCCAAAGCTGTAAATGCTGTCCATGCAGACCACCAGACAACAAAGATTGGTAGGATGACCCTGGCTCCGAAACGATCACCTAACCATCCCCCTGGCATTTGAAATATAGCGTAACTCAACGTAAATGCACTAAAAATTGCGCCCATCTGAATTTTGTTCAATCCAAATTCTTCAGAAATATAGGGTGCCGCAACAGAAATATTTACACGATCCATAAACGTAATAAAGTACATGAGCATAGCCATACCTAAAATCAAATAACGCACATTAGTCCGTTTCATTATTAACTTCCTCCTCGTATAATTTATTTTGCCTGAAACAATCTGCCCCAACCTTTAATAATACTAGGATCAATTCCCACCATC
Organism: Desulfosporosinus sp. BICA1-9; assembly: GCF_000802135.1. Taxonomy (NCBI): domain Bacteria; kingdom Bacillati; phylum Bacillota; class Clostridia; order Eubacteriales; family Desulfitobacteriaceae; genus Desulfosporosinus; species Desulfosporosinus sp. BICA1-9. The sequence continues at coordinate 4,107 of NZ_JUEE01000156.1, read as the reverse complement.
TTAAGGGTTTTCCATACGGTTACAGCTGTACTATCATAAACAGTGATGCCGTAATCCTTCTCAAGTTGTTCGATTTGCCAAGTTGATCTTAAGTTTGTACAAATAATGCTTGTACCGTCAGCAGGATCTACGCTAACTTCTTTACACATTTGTTTAATTTGCTCAGGAGTAACAAGGCTAAAGGAACGATTAACCGTCTGATTCAAACCACGACTATGAATGACTTCGTATCCACACTTTGCATACTGCTTAATGATTAGCTCATCGATCTCAGGAATATAAGGAGTAACCGTATGAAGGGTCTTAACTCCGTTTTCCGCGAATGCATCCAGCATGGCTAGCATAGACGTTGTCGCAGGGATACCCGTTTCTTTAGTGATTTTTTCACACAGCATTCGATCGAACTCGAAGCCCACCCAACCACCGGATGTACCATTCCAAGCTATAGCATCAACATCTGCATTAGCCAGATATTCTGCTGCACGAAGAAATGGATCGAGATCAAACTGAGATAAGGAATCCGTTTCAAGTGAAATTTTCGTTACCTCAAGACGAGAATAGTGCATTGTGACTTGATTCTCTAGACCGGAAACCATTCTTGAACAAATTGGCTCAAGTGCAGTGTTTGAAGAGGGTGTTAGCATTCCAATTTTCTTCTGTTCTGTTGGATCAAACATAGTTTTAAGCATAATTAAATTCCTCCGTCCATAAATTTTTTGATCTGTATTCATTCGACTGTATATTGTCGACAGTCTATTTACTACACTAATTCGCCATTATTTTAAAAACTCCTCTATTACTATTCGAATTATTTAATCTTTTTAGACAGTAATAATTAGCACTTTAGACTGATCTTTCCACCCCCATGCGTGGCGCATAATACACAAGGGACTAACCCTGATGGTTAGTCCCTTGTCGTACCCCTTTTACTTCTTCAACTTCTACTAATTCCTAATCAGCAAACTATTATTCTAGGATTTTTCATTCAGAAAGTTTCTCACTTAATAAATTTAAATCTCCGCTGAAGTCACCTTCTGCAAAGATGTAGAAAATCTTTCTCTTTTGAGATAGTTGCCTTTACCAAGGTCACCTACGAATGTCCCTTGATGAACAATAGGCTCTCCACGCAACAGAACAGTGTCTACGCTCCCCTTGAGCTTAGTTTTTTCGTAAGGAGTATAATCTGATTTCTGATATTGACTTTTTGCGGTAATGACTTGTTCAGCTTCTGGATTGAAAAGAACCAGATCGGCATCACTTCCCGGAGCAATGGTTCCCTTCTGCGGGTAGAGTCCAAAAATTTTCGCGGGATTCGTAGAGACTAATTCAACAAATCGGGATAAATCTAACCCCTTCTCCATTCCATAGTGGTAGATTAAGCCAAAACGATGCTCTATTCCTGGTGCTCCGTTGGGAATCTTTCGGAAATCCTCTTTTCCTAGTTGTTTATGCTTCGTATAACTAAACCCGTTATGGTCAGAGGAGATAATATCGACCGAACCGTTCAATACCCCTCTCCACAAACCTTGAAGATTCTCTTTATTCCGAAGGGGAGGTGATAGTACATATTTTGCACTTTCATGACCTTCTAATTCATATTTGTCTTCAGAAAGAAGCAAATAATGTGGACAACTTTCTCCGTGGATAGGAATCCCCCTAGCTTTTGCATTTTGAACAAGTTTTAGCCCTTTCGTCGTACTTATATGGGCAATCAAAGTCGGACAACCAGTGAGCTCAGATAAAGTAATTGCTCTGTTAATAGCCTCAATTTCTGAGGGCTCTGGGCGACTTTTGGCATGATAACTCGGAGAGATATTACCTTCGGTAACGTACTTTTCTTGCAAGGCCAAAATAATCTCTTTATTTTCAGCATGAATGCAGGCCTTACAACCTAGCTTTTTGAATTCGCTCATAAAACGAAAGAGTTCTCTATCCGTCATCGCTATGTCATTAGCCATAAACAGTTTGAACGATGTGATTCCCTGCTCCACAAGAAGATTCAGTTCATTGAAGGTCTTATCGTTCGCTTGAGTAATAATGAGATGAAATCCATAATCAATGGCTGATAGTTTGGCTTTCTCTGACCAATGCCTTACCGACTCTTCGAGGGAAAGGCCGTTTTCTTGGAGCACGTAGTCTAGTATCGTCGTAGTTCCTCCAACTGCCGCGGCAATTGAATCTGTATCATAACCAGCTGATATACTTCCATCGCTACAAGGAACATTCATATGGATGTGAGCATCAATACCCCCAGGGAAGATATATTTTCCTGTTGCGTCAATGGCCTCATCGGTTTGCACCTTTAGATCTTTACCAATCGCAGCAATCTTACCATCCTGAATGAGAATATCTCCTTGAAATTGATCTGATGCAGTGATGATACGACCATTCTTAATCAACACGCTTTTCATGATTTCCACTCCTGTACTAGACTCTTTTCTTAGAAGTCTCTTCGTGATTTAAGGCCGCCTGATACTGGTTTGAATAATATTTCCAATCATTTTCAATGTGCTTACGTATAACACTTTCAACAATGTGAGCATCTTTTTCCTTAAGAGCTTTTACAATTTGCTTGTGCTCATCGAGATAATCCCGTGGACGGGAATACACTTTAAGTTCTGTATTCCTAGCCAGGATACTTAGAGATCGAATCTTATCAACGATTTCACTAAGTCGCCCATTTCCACTGATGTGGACGATTTGATCATGAAATGCGGTATTTAAATCCACCACTCGCTCGAATTCCTTTTGATCATAGGCCACTTCAGCCTCGTTTACCAGTTGCTCTAACTCCGCAATTTCTTCGTCTTTAATCTTCAGCGCAGCTAAGAAGCCTGCATACGGTTCTGTAGCAATCCGACATTGATAAATCTCTTCAATATCTTCTACTTCCATAGGGTTTACTACCGTTCCATTATCCATGGTATTGACAAGTCCATCTTGCTCTAACATGCGTAGAGCTTCTCGAATCGGGCTACGACTTACTCCTAATTCCTGCGCTAATTTAAGCTCAAGTAAACGTTCACCGGGTCGAAACTTTCCGGTTAATATTGACTCCCGCAAAATCTGATAAACTTGCAAATGGAACGGCATATTTTTAATAACACTAGCCAAGAAATCTCTCCTCTCATCGACAATACACCTTACCTTACTATACCCAATTATTCAATACTTAGGGAAGCATGGTCATGGAAAAGGAATACTAAGAATCAGGAAATACTGTCGACGGTCTACTCTTGATATGTATTATTCGATAAACTTTCTTTAAATCCTGCTTTAAGGTATTCTTTTCATCAACAAACGAAAGGCCTATCACATAAGGTAGAGATAGGCCTTTCGCTTGTTTACCTGAAGATACGATAGGCACGATAGTCTCCAGTGGAGAGTATCGCCGAGCCACCCGCCCCAAAGAAACACTTCGTGGCGAAGGTGAGCCTATCGCCACACTGCGACTTAGAACGCAGACTCCAGCAGTGTGGATCCTACTTTTCCAGGGGCTATGCCCCAAGTATCATCGGCCCTGGAACGAAAGGCGGATGAGCCTTTCGCCACACTGCAACTTATAACGCACACTCCTGCAGTGTGGATTCTTAACTTCCGTGTTCGATATACGAAAAGCGGACGAGCTTTTCGCCACATTGCGTCCCATGACGAATTCTCCAGCAGTGTGGATCCCGAACGGGTGGAACCCCCTACCTCGTTTTTCAGTATGACTGACACAGAAAAGACTACCTCGTTAGAGATAGTCTTTTCGCTTGTTACCTGGCGATGACCTACTTTTCCAGGGGCTATGCCCCAAGTATCATCGGCCCTGGAGGTCTTAACTTCCGTGTTCGATATGGGAACGGGTGGAACCCCTCCGGCATGATCACCAGATGCCTACTCGATGTTCGAAATACGATGTTCGTGGTTCGAACTCGAATTGTTTTCTTCGAAAACAAGAAATAAGGAGTTAACCTTATCGCTGTTCTCTCAAAACTGCACAGAGTCTCTTTTCTAGTCATTGTCGATTGAATTTGAGCCACTTACCTAGTCATTAGCAATCATGAAGTCTTCCGTCCTTATCCGTCGTCCTTTCGAACCACGAACCTCGAACATCGAACATCG
>NZ_JUEE01000155.1:0-51619 GCF_000802135.1 Desulfosporosinus sp. BICA1-9 | reverse complement strand
TTCTCTGCCTATGAACAAGGTGCCGTCAATCTTTGTTTTGACGTCCCATTTGACGAGTGTAATATTACCATCTGTAATTTCGATTCCCGTAATACAACGAGGATGGACACTACTCCCGTCATTAAAGTATGGAGGTTCACCTACTTGAGGAAACCTAGGTCTATGAGTATGACCAGCAATAAGCATATGCTTTTCCCGTGTTACCCACTCAATAAGTTGTTTTTCGACTGCGTCTTTTTTGTCATAATTCTTGGCGGTACTGGTAGGGTCATTGACGCCAAATGATTCAAGAGGTCGCCATAAATACCGAACTAGAAATCTACTTAACCTCCACATTTCATAATCTATAAAACTTACTTGATGCCCGTGGATCAAGAGGATTTTTTGGTTGGTCAGCTTATGCTTTAAAACTAGCCCCTCATGCACCTTTATATTCTCGAATAAAGGGAAATACTTTTTCTCCCGTTCATCAAAGTACTGATACATGTTGTTTTTCACGAATTCATGGTCTCTCTTTACCATATCATGGTTTCCAAAAATTGAATAAAGTCTACCTTCCTTGAAAAATTTTGAAAGAAGCCAAAAAGCATGGCTATGCACGTATATTACTTCAGAAAGTCTTTTATTTTTCCAAAGTTCATCGCCATCACCAATTTCTATATAGGTGTAATCTTCATTATAATAATGGGTTAACGCAGCAAAATATAGATTTTGATTCTTTGAGAAATCATCCGCCCAGCCTCCATCACCTCTATGGACGTCACTCATTAGAATAATTCTGGAGGAGTCGTCAAAGGGGATTTCTTCTGCTGATTCAAAAACTTTAGAAATACGTTTAAGATTATTCATTTTTTGCCTCCTCCAATAATTGAAAATCGGAAGATCTATTAACTTAATATATTTGAGTTAAAGAAGAAGGGTGAGTAGCAAACAGGGCAAATAAAAAAACAACCACTTAGGGTTGTTTTGAGGCTAGTAACGGCGATACCCCTTTTATTGTTTGCTCAAGGAGCCAAATGTGTACTAAGCTCAACATAATTCATGAAATGCAGGAAATACTGTTATGGTAAATATATTAGGGAGGTGTTTTATTTGAGCCATAAAGATGAAGATACAAGAGAAGCTTTAGCCAGTGAATTAGCACAACTTAAAGATAAGTATTCACGGTTGGAACAGGCTTATAATGCATTAAAAGACGATGCGGCTGGAAATAGCGGGAAAAGTCGTTAAGCGATTCCATTAAAAATATCAAAAGGAGAGCAGATAGGCTCTCCTTTTGGTATTTTAATTAACAAGCAAATTCAAGGAATAATGGTGAGTATTTAGTTAAGATATTCCAGAGGTTAAAGATAAAGCACAACATTTTTGTGGTTGTTAACCATTTGTACTCTTGAGCTCTTTAACAAGGGGATCCATTAAGAATTTAGTAAAAAATACCATATGCCTGTTTTATATGCATTTGGCATGATATAATGGGACAAGGGGGTAATGTCTATGCGAAAGGTGCCCGTAGAGCACCTATTGCTTTACAGTTTCGAGCACTCCAGGAAGGTAACCCGGCTCAGAGGATTTTGTTGAATGTAACGGACACCCTGGGAAGTCCTAAGATTTCTGAGGGTATTTTTGTTGAAAAAACTCAAGATAGTTAGCGATCGTTTAACTATCTTTACATCGAGTAACTGTTCAGATGTAGGGAAAGTAATAGAAAAATACTCTTACTGTATATACTATAAAAAACTACCTATTGTCGCTTGATATTAAACAGAAAGTTAAGGGAATCATATGAATGACTTAAAGTTTAAAGCCTTTGCAGTGACAAATGAAATCGATCTTAATAAGATCGCTGTAGAATGCAAGATCAGGAAAAAGTATACCTGGGAGGAGCCTCTTCTTCTTCAAGATGAGGTGCTTGGAATAATTATTGGCGAGGAACCCGGGAAGGATGAAAAAATCCTAGTTTTTTCTTTTGGGAGTATAGTTTTTATTAACTCGAACAAACAGCATACTGAAACATTGATGCGCTATCTGAAAGCAATAAAGCCCGATATCGATATCGGACGTTATGACAGGTTTCAGGAAGATTATGTACTTCATCCGGTTGAAGGTGAAGAAATTGATTTTACGGATCGCTATGTTCAGATTCCAAATATGGAGTTGTTTTACCCTGAATTAATATCCATCGTGATTGCCAAGTCTGTAGCACTTGAAAGGATAGAAGAGCAGCTGAGCAAGATTCTTGATGATCTTGAAAGCAAAATTGATAGACTGGAGAAGGGTAAACTGAATATCGGGAACAAAGAACTTGCCAAGACAACTTCAAGGATTGTCAGGCATGAATACAATACCATTGCGTATATCATGATTCTTGATAAACCCGACATAACCTGGACTAACAGTGATGCAGCAGATTTTTACGAAAAGATGTCAGAGTTTTTTGAGCTAAATGACCGGTACGAGGTGATAAAAAGCAAGACTGAAATCCTGAAAAGTATCATTGATGGGTTTGCTACCATAAGCCATTCCATACGCGGATTGTTTGTTGAATGGGTGATTGTTCTGCTGATCGTTATTGAAGTAGTGCTTATGGTGCTTGAATTAATCAGGTAAAGACAGGTGTAATATGGAAAGAATAATCCTTAATACCTATAAAGTTGCAACTAGACTGCCTCTCGTGCGGATAGCCACATTTATTAATCTTAGGAAGGACGTAGGCTGGAAGGAATATATTAAATTTAACGGGACGGAAGTTGAAAAGATCCTAAAATATACTTCAGCAAACAAGGCAGTGTACTTATATAAATATGGGTGTATTACCTTCTTAAACTTCAATCAAGACGAAATCTCTATTTTTCTAGAGTATTTGGGGACGCTGTTCATTGACTTAGATTATAAATTGCTTTCTAAATTTAATGAGACCCATGAGATGATCCTCTCGAGCGACGTCCATGTAAACTTATGGGAAGGAGACGAGGGAATATTTGATTATCACCAACAAGTGGATGATATAGCTGCCGCAGTTTTAGCAAAGTCTACCGAGCTTTATAAGATTGAAACCGAGCTTTCCGAGGTTTTAGATGAGGCGGGAAATTTTATAAGTCAACTTAATAAGGGATTTCTATGGGCAAATACTAAAAAGGTGTCTTCAACCCTTGCCAAAAGCATCCGGTTTAAATACAGGAGCATTGAAAGCGTAAGGCTTCTTGATAGACCCTCAGAGTTTAGCAGAACCCTTGAATTAAGACAAATATTTGACAAGATGAGTGAGTATTTTGAGCTTAATGAAAGATATGCGGTTTTATCAAATCAGTGGAAAATTGTGGACTCAATAACGGGAGAATATTTAAGCTTTGGAACTAAACAATCAGAGAGGAGACTTCTGCTCTTTGAAATATTGCTTCTTGCTAGCTTTCCGCTTCTACACATCCTGTCGTAATAACCTGGAGTTAGGGATATACATTCATAATCAATTTTGAGGTAAAACGAGTTGTATCTAAGATCTTAACTCTTGGTACAGTGCCGGAGTATGAAAAACATTATTATTAGCGCAAGTCGATTAATAGATATTCCTGCTTTTTACTCGCAGTGGATCTCAATATAAAAAGCGTGTCTTTAAAGGTTGAATTCCACTGCATTGTGACATTTAACTACATATAATTTAGCACCTGTTACTGTCTCTGTCACTTCTGAATGTTCCATATACCCTCCGCATAGAACGTCACCTGAGTCGCTAATGCAACAATTATTATCACAACATCTATGGCATGGTATTATGCCTTCACTACCATAAGATACTCCCATAATTAAATTAATTTTCTCGTATAGTTCACTAATTTCATAAGATTTTCTTTCTAACATATTGCGTACCTCCCATTTCTTTACAATTTAATTGAACAGTTTCCAGTCAGGTCAGCAGTACGTCTACGAATTTCCTTTGTTCAGTCTTACTACTATAGTATAGAACAGAGTTAAGTAATTAGTACCTAATATTACAAAGTCTCAATATTCAGAGTAGTCTATTAACATAATTGGTATAACTGTGGTTTCCCACTCGAGTTCTTAAAGCCACTGGTAGTATCAGAGTTCAGACATAACTTCCAACAAGTTGGATGGGTTGCCTTGCCTATCAATAAAACCTATTATGACAATTTGGATATGCTATAGACTTGGGTTTCACATAATGGTACACTTTTAGTGAGAAAGCGAAATCGTTGAACTATCCAGCCGATAAAATGTTTGTTGTGACTAGTGAAAATATTCACGTATTTTAAGGTGGGAATTGGTTTATTCCTTATCCCGTGAGCGGTATGTTAACTAGTTGCTGTTGGAGAAAGGGGAGGGTGAATTATGATAGAAGCCAAGAAGAAGTTCTTCTTCCGTAATGAAGGCTTATTCGAAGTCGGAGATCGCGTAGAGACTTGTAATCACTGTACTGGAATAGTTGTACGTGTTGATCGTGATGAAATGGGTGTCTTTATTGTTGTAAGGTTAGATGTTATGCTTGGTGAATTTGCATACAACCCCAGAGAACTGGAAAAACTCCAATAATAAATTACATTCAATTTAAGTATTGGGTTAGGAACCTTACTATTTAGTAAGGTTCTTTAATTTAGAATCGAAACGGGGCTAAGTGGGGAAGCACATTTTCCAGTGCAATCCTTAGTTTGCCCTTACCTATGGCCGATTCAGCTGTGATAAACGGTTTATTTAAAACCTCCCTGACCCTCTCCATCACTAGGGTCGCCAATTTGGCCCATCCGACGAAAGTTAATACCAAGACAAAAGCAATGATTGATTGTCGTTTGTCTAAGGCCAGGAAAAAGTCCATTTTGAGGAGGATAATGCTAAAAATCAAAGCAGGTATAGCGCTGAATATTACGTTAAATTGACTGAGCATTGTCGTGGCCCCATTGACCATCTTATTTCAAGGAATAACTATGAATTTGCTTTTAATAACCCAAGAATTGAGTGAGAGTTAAGATTTACTAAATTGTGTCCTTACTCTGTTTAAGGGTATGTCTTCCTTTGTCAATTTGCTTACGGATATTTAGACAAATGTCAATAAAAGTACTCTTATCGAGTTCAGTTGATTTAGCAGGTAATAAATACGTTGGCAACGCTTTATCATTCTTCAGATCAAAAATAAAGATTTTATTTTGATCTGAAACATATCGAAACTCTATTTTGTTATTCACAAATACCAATGAAACCGACATAGTTCTACCTTCTTTCCTAATTATAATTTATTATATATCTTTTGGAGGACATTTGAAATGTCATAATTTCCAGAAAGTGCAATATTGTATCAAGATTTTACCTGGTAGTTTTCAAAAAGAAAACCCGGGATAAACCCGGGTGTAAGGTGCTGGTATATCTTAGTAATGATAGCGGAAGGATTAGTGTTATAACAAATTGAAAGACAGGATAGTATACTGCAGAACTCTAATTTTCTTATGTACAGCGCCACTAATACTAATAGTTTCCTTATCGGTAGTCAATTAACTTAGTGGGTATAATAATGGCGAAGGGCACTACTTTTTAGAGTTTAACTGATTGGCTAGTGAAACAAAAGGGGGAGTAATAGTGTATACTCTGACTGAACGACAACAGCAAGAAGTGCTTGAATCTTTTCAGCAGGTTGTGGACAAGCGAGATTCTCGCTACATCAGCGAGGAGTTGTATAATCATTTAAACTTGAATTGCAATTTCTTATCCCATTTCAGTTTGCAGGGATTCCGGGACGCTTATAGCGATGACCACTTGCCAGAGTTTCTAGATCATTTCGCTCGACATTCCGAGGATAGTCAGTGGCAGGAAGCCCCGGAAATAAGTCGCCAATTTTTTGATTTAAACCGGGCATTAGTCGACTATGTAAATCCTAAAAGCCCTGATATGGTTCAGTAATGTAGTGTGTTTATTGATAGGGTCAAGAAAACCATAAGATAGGATGTAGAAAATGAGCGGGACAAAACCAAGGTTTGGAACTGAAAAACTAGCAAGATTAAAGAAGGTTTTACTGCATAACCCTATCGAATCGCTCTCAACCATCAATCAATCAAACTACAAGTATCATTTATTTAATTATGTTCCAAAGGTTGATCAGTATTTAAGGGAGCATGAGCAGTATGCTCAGTTGTTAAAAGCAAACAATGTTGAGGTGCTGTTCGTTAGAAATTTTGCCCACCAGACTAAGGATTTGTTAGCCAAACTTCCGAATCTACCTTATCTTCATGACACAGCCGTCATCACGAGTAAAGGGGCTATTTTATCCGAAATGTGTCCAGGAACCCGGGCGGGGGAGGAAAAGGTCGTTAAGGAAGTTCTCACAAATATCGGCATACCTATCCTTCATGAATTTGAAACCCAGGAAGAGTTTGAAGGCTGCTTAATTCTGTCTCCTACTACGCTAATTATTGTGGATACTGAACGGCATAAACCCAGTACAATCGAAGGTTTTTTTGCTAAAGCCTTAGATAGTTTCGAGGAAGTGATATATATCAAGGCACCACAGGCGCGACGGTTCATGCATGCAGATATGATTTTCAACAGGATCAGTGAAGATTTAGCCCTGTATTTTCCTCCGGCCTTGCTCAGAACTTATTTGGTTCGCAGAGAGAAGCGGATTGAAATTGACCTAAAGGCTTTCTTAGGCAAGAGAAATATAGAACTCATGGAGATCAATGATGAAGAGCAGCAGAATTGGGGTTGTAGCTTTGTTCCACTGGAGCCCAAGATTCTTATTCACTACGATATCGCCCTCAACGATCAGACTAAAAAGAAATTGAAGCAACGTGGCGTCCAGATCATTGAATTTCATCCCGATGCCCTATTGGCCGGTGGTGGGAGTCTTCGTTGCCTGACTCTAAGGCTTTGGCGGGCCTGAGTATAAGAAATTCCAAGGTATTGAAAATTGGCTACTATTAGCTCAAACTTGGTCTGAAGAGTTATATTACAGCTGAGTAAGTAACAAGCACAAGAAAAGGGCTTTCTCTTCCTAGAAATCTAATTTCTATTGAAGAGGAAGCTCTTTATACATAGTATTTCGCATACGTGTGTTGCCGAAGATAAAGTTAATTAAAATAAAAAAACGCTTATTTTGTAACCTTTTACCATCTTTATTTACTCTCTATATAGAGTAAACAAAGATGGTAAAGGGGGAGGGTTGGTATTTAGTCCAAAAGGTTAAGGCTAGATTTTAACGGCTTATATGAAATATTGAAGTGAGAGGGTGTCACAAAGGTCATTGGGCATGAACACGATCTCTGAGCCATGCCGAAAAACTTGATCACCCGAAACATATGATTTGCTCTTAGAGCGAATAAAACCAACCGGATTAACTACCACGAGATGTTGTAAATTTTGCACATATCACAAATGATTTAGCGCAAGGCATACTTTTGTCTATGCTGGAAAAAGAGGTATTTAATGGATTGTGGTAGAATAGTGAATTTAAGAGCAAAAAGTGGGAAAGAGATTTTTTCAGTGAAAGATAAGAAAAAGGAGCTGAGATGTTGTCAAAGCTAAGGAACTGGATACTTCTATTTATTGCTATGTTTATGCTTCTATCATCTGTAGGTCTATCGACAAAGGCTGTTTTGGCTGCTCCAGAGGATGAAGATCAAAACCCTTCCATCATAATTAAAGCAAAGGGGACCTATGGAAACTACACAAAACAAGGTGTTTGGCTTCCTCTTCAAGTTGAAGTGACGAACCAGGGAGCGGATCTTCAAGGAGATTTGAGAGTTACGCCTAATGAAAATAACCTGGAATTTAACACCATGGACTATGTTAGCAGTGCAGTCATTCCTCAGGGATCGACGAAGGGCTTTAATTTTTATATACCTGTTCAGGGTTTGACGAGTGTGAACATTGAGTTAGTAAGTGGGGATCAAGTCCTCGCTAAGCAGACCGTCAAATTTGCGTTTCTGAGTAATAATGAATTGATTATTGGTTTGCTAGATCGTTCTGAGGAAGGGTTAGCCCCTCTGAATGGGCTAAAGCAAGCGAGTTGGTTGGGCCCGGTTGTAACGACGATCAAAAATGAAGATCTGCCGGAGAAGGCAGATCTGCTGGGTTTCTTTAATGTGCTGCTTTTTAATGATGTTAATTTGAAACTTAGTAAGGAACAGTCCACTGCCTTAACCCACTGGGTGAGTCGGGGCGGTACCTTAGTCGTGGGGGGAGGTTCAGGTTGGCAAAAGGTGCTCCCGAATTTGCCACAGGAATTGCAAGCAGTCACGGTTTCTGGAGTTGAAACTCTTACCCTGAGTGCTCTCCCAAGTAGCTTAAGTAAACCGATCAGTGAAGCTATATCAGGTCCCGTACGTATAGCTAAGCTCCAAAGTTCTAAAGGTAAGCCTCTTTTTTCGGAACAAGGACGACCTTTAGCTATCAAGTATCCATTCGGGGAAGGCGAGGTTTTATACCTGGCTTTTGATCCTGCTCTAGAGCCTATGTCCAACTGGACAGGGAGCGAGGTCCTTTGGAAGGATCTTGTATTCGCTGAGAAGCCTGAGTTTGGGAATGGCCTAGTACCTGGTCAGTTGGGGGGGCCTTTTTTCAAAGGGCAATTCAATAATGCATACGGCATGGCCAATGCTTTGGGGAATATTGAGGACATGGCTCTTCCCTCCCTGAGGACGATGGCCTGGATGATCGGCCCGTATCTTTTATTAGCAGGCCTTCTCAACTATCTGGTCCTGAAGAAATTGGACAGACGGGAATGGACTTGGCTTACTGTACCCGCCTTGTCAGTAATTTTCGTGCTCTTGATTTATTTCACATCCTTTAAAACCCGCCCTGCGGAAATCATTGCTCACCAGATCAATGTCGTTGAGATGATGCCAGGAACTTCTCTGGCGAAAGTTACAGCGGTTACAGGCTTATTTGCCCCAACCCATGCAACCTATCATCTGGAATTACCAGGTAAACATCTCGTCAGCGCTTTGCCCAATCTCGATGGAGGAATGAGAATTGATCCTCGGACAAATCAGAGACCCAACGCAACGCTCCGTGTAGAACAAACACCTGGACAAACGAATATAGATTTCCTTCAAATGCGTTCCTGGGTTATGAGAGGGTTTTCAGCGGTTGAAGATGCTTCCCTTACCGGGTCCATCAGCGGGGAAATCTCGTTCAAAGACAATAAGTGGCTGGCAACGATCACAAATGGTACTCAGTATAATTTTACGGACGGTGTAATAGTCTCTTCCCCCAATTGGTTTACGAAGATCGCTGCGCTCAACGCAGGGGAGAAGACTGAGACGGAAATTAACCTAAATACGAACAATAATCTGAACAATGGTGCCCCTATAGCTTATCAAATCTATAATCCTCAGGTGAATTGGCAAGGGTCAGGACCCCCGCCACGACCTCAAGCCAGAGACATGATGCGGCAACAAATTTTCGAAAGTCAACTAGGCAATGGGTGGGACCCTGGGTCTGAGAGCAAATTACTGTTTTTTGGTTGGTCAGCAGAACCTCTCCAAGGGGGACTGAGCATTGAGGATAATAAGGTGAAGAAGTACTATACTACCTTGTTTCAAGTTCCCTTGCACTTAAAATTTGACCCTGAACGTCTTGAAGTACCAGAGGGCTTCATTTCAGGGACGTTATTAAGTTCTCAAAATGTAGGGTTTGGCCCTGGAAGTATTATGATGCAAGCTAATTCAGAAGCGGTTTACCAAATGCAACTCCCCGAGGGTAAATTTAGTGAAATGCAGTTGAACATTCATAAGAGAAATGGCGCCTCTTTTTCTGCAGCGGTAAAGGGGTACCTTTATAACTGGAAAACAGCTGCTTGGGACGATATTAATATGACCTCAGATAACACAGTGATCAAAGATCCTACAAACTATTTCAACAGTGGCCGCTTGGTTCGCTTCAAAATATCGAATCAGCCCGAATTACAATCACAATCACAATCACAATCACAGTTCAACCAACCACAACAGTTTCAAGACCAAGAATTTTTTGGAGTAAATATCTCTCTTAGTAGTAAGGGGGGGGCATTGTAAGTGATTAGGGTTGAAGGTTTGAGAAAGATCTATGGCAAGATGGAAGCCCTTAAAGGAATAAGTTTAGAAATTGAACAGGGCAGTATTTTTGGTTTTGTGGGACCGAATGGAGCCGGTAAGACGACAACTATGAAAATTCTGGCGACCCTGATGGTTCCGACAGAGGGTAAAGCCTATATTGATGGGGTGGATGTGACCAAACATCCCAAGAAGGTTCGTAGTCTAATGGGTTATATGCCTGACTTTTTTGGGGTGTATGAGCGGATTAAAGTGACTGAGTATCTGGATTTTTATGCCTCCTGCTACGGGATCTCCAGGGGGAAACGAAGGAGTATCATCGCGGATCTTTTAGAGCTGACGGATCTCAATTTCAAAGCGGATGCTTATGTTGATTCGTTGTCCCGTGGCATGAAGCAAAGGTTGTGTTTGGCCCGGAGTTTGGTTCATGACCCAAAAGTGCTTCTCCTAGATGAGCCTGCCTCAGGTTTGGATCCCAGGGCCAGGGTAGAGATGCGGGAATTGCTACGGGAACTCAAGAATATGGGTAAGAGTATTATTATTTCGTCCCATATTTTGCCGGAACTGGCGGAGCTGTGTACTGAAGTAGGGATTATTGAGGGGGGAGAGTTGGTTGCCGTTGGGAGTATGGATAGTATCACTGCCCAACTTCAGCAGGAACGATTGATCCAAGTTAAGGTTCAGGACAATATCAGCGCGGCTAGGGCCATGATGGAAGAAAATCCCTGGGTAGCGGCCGTGAATGAGACCGCAGATGGAGTTTTACAGGTTCGTTTTTCAGGCAATCCAGAGGAGCAACAAAAGCTATTACGTGCTTTGGTTCTTGCTGAACTCCCCGTTCTTTCCTTTGCGGAATCCTCAAATAGTTTAGAAGATCTGTTTATGCAGATTACTAAGGGGGCAGCACGATGATCTTAAATCCAGTGTTAGCTAAAGAATTGCGAGATAGAGTGCGTACCTGGCGGTCGCCGCTTTTAATAAGCATCTATTTAATGGCCTTAGCCGGAATTGGGGGTTTCGCTTATTATCTCCAAACCCGCTATAGTTATGGCGGCACTCAGGCTTTACGCTTGGGAATGACGATTTTTGCGATCCTTGTGATTGTACAGCTCATTCTGATTGCTTTTTTAACCCCAGGAATGACAGCCTCGATTATCAGTGGGGAAAAGGAGAGACAGACTTGGCCACTTTTGCTGGTGACCCGACTTTCCCCCTTCTCCATTGTGTCAGGTAAACTTTTATCCGCAATTAGTTATATGGTATTACTGATCTTAGTTTCCATGCCGATTTACAGCACGATTTTTCTTTTTGGGGCAGTGGCTATGGGTGACTTACTGGTCGTTGTTCTGATTTCCCTGGTTACGACAGTGACTATTGCTAGTATCGGCCTGCTTTGCTCAGCCCTATTTAAACGGACGATTACGGCAATAGTGATTAGCTATCTGCTGACCTTCTTTCTGTTTGGGGGTACTTTAATCTCAGCCGCAGTAGTCCAGAGTTTGACTATGGAAAAATGGGCGAGGTTAAACCAGCCGCCGCCTACCCCTTTTATCGTAAATTTCAATCCTATAGTGGCGTTAGGTTCTGTCTTACCGACAGGGATGGAATTAATACCTTATGTACGACCGATGAATGTCCAATTTACGGGGATAACGTCAACGACGTTTATTGATGGTAAACCGGTGCCCCAACCAATACCAGTTAAGCCTAGGCCTGTCTGGCAAGTGAATCTAATGTTAGATGCTTTGATCATCTTGGTTTCCTTAGGGCTAACGGTTTGGCTAATTCGTCCCCTGCGGGCTGGCAACAAGAAAGGGGGTTAGGCGTGGAATCGAAAAAAGGGCTAACCTTAATTAAGGCCTTAAAGCCCGTTTTAAGGCATATTACTCGGCAGCATTATACTAAGTGGCTCCTTAGAGGACTGACAATGGCTGCTGGGGCTGCTTTGTCGGTGTTTATTGTCGCCCGGATTTTCCCCCTCTATGCCAGTAGCTCCTGGGCGGTTGGCCTTAGCTTGTTAGTTTTTGCTTCAGTTATGCTAAGGGCGTATATGTTGCGTCCTGGTTTGTGGGAAACTGCTCTAACCTTAGACCGGGCAGGGCTTAAAGAACGGATGACGACGGCCTGGCAATTGCAGGATTCCTCAGACCTTTTAGCCCAGCGTCAACGTCAAGATGCGTTAGAGCATTTAAAGGGGGTGGCGTATAAAAAGGCAATCCCTTGGCCGAGACTGAACCAACCATTGGGAATCCTCACAGCTCTGCTGGTGGCTGTTCTTGCTTTGTCTTTTTGGCCGAATCGGATGGATGAGATCGCTCTAGCCAACCATCAAGCGAAAGAGGAACTGATCGCCACACAAAGTATGGTTAATGAAGTTGAAGAGCTATTAAAGAATGATCCCAAACTATCGGCTGATTTAAAGAGACAGCTTTCCGATCAATTAACCAAGTTACAACAGGAACTTAAAAAAGCGAAATCTTTAGAAGCAGGGGTCGAAGCTCTAGCTAAAACCCAAAAGGAAATGACCAAGAGGCTAAGTCAGGCTGAAGAAAAGCAAATCCTAGATAAATTGGCCTTTAGGTTACAGCAAAGTCCTACGACTAAAGAAGCTGGAGCCGCTTTGCAAAAGCGGGATGCCCCAGATTTTCGGCAACAGGCGGAAGAACTAGAAAAGAAGATGAAAGAAATGGATCCGGCAGAAAGAGAGAAGCTCTCGAAGTTTTTTGAGGAGATCGCTAAGTCTCTGGAAAAAGCGGGTAACCCTAATCTAGCCGCTGATCTAAACAAGCTGAGCCAGGCAATCGGTTCCTCTGGACAAGCAGGCGCTGAGGAGATGGCTGATTTGTCAGAGCAACTAGCTGAGCAACTTGCCTCGGAGGAAGCTGCAGCCCGTTTAGCAGGGGATTTGACAAAAGGACTGAGTAGCGCAAAGGGGAAAATCTTGGCAGCGGCCAATCGTTCAGGAAAGGGAACCGCTCCTGCTGGAGCTGGGGCTAACAATGGGGGAAATGATGGAAGTCAAAGTGGAAGCGGGAGCGATAAGGGGAGTGGAGTAGGTTCTGGAGCAGGAACTGGCTCGGGGACAGGAACCGGAGCAGGAACAGACTCTGGGACAGGATCAGGGACAGGGACAGGCTCGGGCTCGGGGACAGGAAGCGGTAGTGGAGCAAGTGGGAGTTCCGCGGGAAGCGGTGGAGCTGGTGGAGGCTCAGGAGGCGGCAGTGGCAGTGGTGGCGGGAAAAGTGGCAATGATGCGGGGAGCGGATCGAGCAACCAGACAAGCGGAATGAAGGGGAAAACTCAGGTTGGGGGTCCCAGTTCCAGCGGTTTAAGTGGGACTCAAGACAGTCGTGAAGGGCACTGGGATCAAGTGTATGTTCCGAATGGTAGGATTGAGAATGGGGGAGTAGAAAGCCGGGTTAGTGGTTCGGCAGGTAGTGGTTCAGGAGATTCAACGCTGGTTGATTCAGCTGGCGGACTTGCTCAGGGCGGAATGTTGCTACCCTATTCGGAGGTGTATACTCAATACGAGGCCGATGCACGAGAAAGTATGGACAAAGAGTATGTACCAGATAATTTGAAGGCTTTGGTTAGGAATTATTTTTTGGATTTGTCAGGGGAGTAATAACAAATGTATGGAGGGATAAATTTGCCGTCAGATATCGGAGAAGCGCAATTGGCTGAAATTGTAGATAAAGTCCGAGGGATCGAAAGGGAAGTCGCTAAGGTAATGGTCGGCCAGCAGGATGCCATTAGGCAGGTCTTATTATGTCTAATTTCTGGAGGACACGTTTTACTGGAAGGTGTCCCTGGCTTAGGCAAGACGCTTTTGGTCAGGTCCCTGAGCCAGGTCTTAGGGTTGAAATTTGCACGGATTCAGTTCACCCCGGATTTAATGCCTGCTGATATCGTGGGTACGAACATTATGACAGATACGGGAGATGGACGAAGCTTTCAATTTCAACCGGGATCAATTTTTGCTAATTTAGTCTTAGCTGATGAGATTAACAGGGCAACTCCAAAAACTCAGAGTGCATTACTTGAGGCCATGCAGGAACGAACGGTCTCAGTCGGTGGGGTTACAAGGGCGTTACCGAATCCTTTTTTTGTGTTAGCAACTCAGAACCCATTGGAGATGGAAGGGACGTATCCATTGCCAGAAGCTCAGCTGGATCGCTTTCTTTTTAAAGTCATGGTTGCCTTTCCCTCGGCCGAGGATTTAAAGAAGATTTTGACCATGACGACGACGGAACAAAGCGTTGAGCCGGAAAACGTGGTTAACGATGAAGGACTGGCCCGGCTTATTAAAGTAGCTAAACATATTCCGGTGGCGGATCATGTTGCAGATTATATCGTAAGGCTTATACTCGCCACCCATCCTGAACAGCCGGGGGCGGTTGAGAGAATTAAAAAATATGTTCGTTATGGAGCCAGTCCCCGAGGTGCTCAAGCGATCTTAACGACTGCGCGGATTAGGGCCTTATTGGACGGAAGATTTAATGTCGCTTTTGAGGATGTTTTTGCAGTCGCTTTGCCGGCGTTGAGACACCGCATGTTCATTAACTTTGAAGGGGAAGCAGAAGGAGTTACAACTGATAAGTTAGTTCAAGAATTACTTGAATCTGTGCCAAGATAATCGAGGCAGGAAGTTCGAGGCACAAGGCACGATTTACGAGGTGCGAGAGTTCAGGAACGACATCGAACTTCGATTCGAGGTAACACTGGGGAAGCAGTCTAGGGCTGTGGCGTAAAGTACGATGAATAAAATATGAAATAAGTATGAAATTCATAACCGAGGTTAATGTTGCAAAGTCGTGGTTCGAACATCGAATATCGAACATCGAACATCGAACATCGAGTAGGGGGTGAACATTCTGACAGAACTACTCTTTGAAAAGGAATTTCTAAAAAAGCTCGAGAACATGGCGTTTCTCTTAAAAAAGGCTCGGGCTGGACGGTATAGTGGACTGCATCGTTCAACCCGCAAAGGACAGTCCGTAGAATTTGCCGATTATCGAGCATATGTTGCTGGGGATGATTTTCGCCAAGTGGATTGGCATGCTTATGCTCGCTTGGATAAATTATTTATTAAATTATTTATGGAAGAGAATGATCTAAGTGTTCATCTCTTACTGGATACCAGCGGTTCTATGGCCTTGGAGGGAAGCTCAAAGTATCAACTAGCCAAACAATTGGCGGGAGCTTTGGGTTATTTAGCCTTGGTTAATATGGAACAAGTGGGTGTGATCCCCTTAAACTCAGGAACGAATCGCTGTCTGCCACTTCAACGAGGAAGAAACGCGATCAGCAGGCTTTGGGTATTCTTGTCCCAATTGGAAGCAGGAGGAGAAACAGACTTAAATGTGGGTTTGCGTCAAAGTGGTAAATACATTAAAAGGCCGGGCCTTACCATTGTGCTCTCGGATATGTTAAGTTCGTCTGGTTTTGAAGAGGGGCTTAAATACTTGCAACATTTAGGGCAGCAAGTTGTCGTTCTGCATATTCTGGCACCTGAGGAAAGAAATCCTCAGTTAATGGGGAATTTCCGCTTGGTTGATTGTGAAACAGGGTTGGAAAAAGAAGTGAGTATCACGCCGATCCTCCTTAAGACCTATAAGGAACACTTAGAAGTATTTTTGCATAGTATCAAAGAATTTTGTCTCAGCAGAGAGATTACTTACCATACTGTAGGGTCAGATGACAATTTGGAAGATATACTTTTGCGGTCGTTACGCGGGGCTGAAGTTCTCGTATAGACTGGATTTTTGAGAAAAGAGTTGGTGTGATGCAGTTCCTCTCGCCTTTGGCGTTGGTCTTTTTACTGACGATTCCTGTTATCATTCTATTTTATTTATTAAAGCAAAAGAAACAACAGCAAATGGTGAGTAGTACATTACTCTGGCAAAAGGCTTTAGCGGATACTATTTCGCAAACTCCTTGGCAGAAACTACGCCGCAACCTGCTTTTATTCATACAGCTTCTGCTGGCTTTGCTCTTGGTCTTGGCTTTAACTCGCCCCTTTTTGGAGCGTGATCAACAGGCCGGTGCTAGTTTCATTCTCCTTGTGGACACCTCGGCAAGTATGTTGACCAAGGAGGAGGGGGGAACCCGGATGGACTTGGCCAAAGCCGAGGCTGAAAAACTGATTAAGGCGCAGAGTAGCGGAACCAAGTTTACGTTAATTGGCGTAGGTCCGGTTCCGGAAATACTGTCTAATCAAAGTGATCAGCACGAAGTTTTGGACGCATTACAGGGCATGCAGCCGGGTTATCAGGAAGCCAATCTTGATAATACACTGTCGTTGGTTTCTGCACTTCTAGAAAAAGGAACCATGGCTCCGGTGATTTTTTATAGTGACGGAGGAGTTAGTTCGCCAGAAGGGCCTGTGGGAGTGAAGGAATTCCAATATCGGCGGATTGGTACCCGGGAGGATAATCTGGCGATTGGAGCTTTTTCCTGGCGTGAAGGTCAATCTGATATGGAGGGCAGTGTTATTAAATGAAAAATCGGTTAATCATTTTTGTATTAGTTCTAATCACATTGACATTTCCAATACGGAATACCGCTGCTTCTTCACTACCCATAAGTCCTAGAGAAGCAGAAGAGTGGGGACTACAGGCAGTAGAAGCCCCAAAAGTTTGGTCAATGGGGATTACTGGCAAAGGTATCAATGTTGCTGTCGTTGATACTGGCGTGAATGCTAGTATCGGTGATCTCAAGGGGAATTTAATCCTTGGTTATAATGCTCTCACCAAAGGGACAAGCTTTGTTGATACCGTTGATGACAATGGACACGGAACACAAGTTGCAAGCCTTATTGCAGGAAACGGTCAGGGACTTGGACTTTTCGGAGTCGCACCTGAAGCAAAGATTTTACCAGTAAAGGTGTTTGATAGTTCTGGTAATGGCGAAGTTCAAAGTGTACAGTCTGGGATCCGCTGGGCGGCAGATCACGGAGCAAAAATTATCAATTTAAGTATGGGTAGTTCGACATTAGATGCTCCGCTTCAAGAGGCAGTTAAATATGCTCAAGCTAAAGACTGTCTTATCGTAGCCGCGGCTGGCAATCACTTATATACAGAAGAGCCTAATATTTTATATCCTGCATCTTTACCTGGAGTCGTAGCCGTTGGGGCAATGACTAAAAATTATAAAATAGCCTCTTTTTCAAAGACTGGATCAAATCTCGATTTTATCGCTCCAGGAACGGATATTTTAACAGATGTCGTTGGAATTTCCGGTGTAAACAAACTTATTTTAGACGAAGGTACATCTATGGCAGCCCCGTTTGTGTCTGGAGTGGCGGCTCTGATCTGGAGTGCTCACCCTGACTGGTCCGCACAGCAAGTTGCATCTAATATTAAACAATCCGCTCAGAGACTCGACGTATCCGGGCGTTCTTCACAATTCGGATTTGGGTTACCCAATGCTTATAGAGCTGTAAAAATTGCAGATCTACAAACCCTGACTGACCCTGAAATAATTGACTTTGCTGGCGCTCTTATTAAAGATACTTCAAGCGGAGCCTCTTTATTGGTTTCTCCTTTGACTTGGAACAGTACCGGTAGTGTAAACTTACAACCTGCTGATGTTCCCGCTCCGTTTCCATCTGGAATTATCCCTGGCTCAGAAATGGTGCGTGTTTCCTGGGAGACATCGGAAATACCCCATAAAATCCTTTCTTTGTCTATCCCAGTAACGGAACACTCAACACTGGCTAACTATCTTTTTCGGTGGAACGGTTCTCGATGGATACGCGTGGCGGGAGGAGTTACTGGAAGCATGCTTAAGGTCGGCATCTTTGAGCAAGGTATTTACCGGATCGGACAGATGCCTTTGACCACGTCTCTCCATTTAAATGGGGATGACCGGATCGCGACTGCTATTCAAGTAGCTGATTCCGCTTATCCCACGGGAGCTGACACAGTAATTTTAGCGCGAGCAGATGATTATTCGGATGCTTTAGCCGGTGTTCCTCTCGCTTATAAATACTCAGCGCCGATATTATTGACCTATCCTGATTCTTTGGATTCGAGAGTTATGGCAGCGATTCAGCATCTTTCCCCTAAATCTATCTATTTACTTGGTGGAACAGGAGCCATTTCTTCTGGGATTGAATTAGATTTATCTCAGATAAGCTCTGTCTATCGTTTAGCTGGAGCAAACCGATATGCTACAGCTGCTCAAATAGCACTAACTTTAGGAACAATAGGCAAGGCTGTTATAGTTAGTGGAGAGAATTTTCCAGATGCCTTATCAATTGCGTCTATTGCAGCCGAACGAGGAGAACCGATTCTGTTAACGGATAATGATGATTCAGTTCCTTTAGAAACCCTAAATGCTCTCAACACCTTATGGGTTACGGATACCCTTGTGGTTGGAGGGAGCGCAGTTGTTTCTAGTGCTGCCTTAGAACAATTGCCCGGGCCAGTACGTTTAGCGGGTGTTGACCGATACGCTACAAACCAAATGGTGATTGACGCTTTCCCATCGGCTGGAAAATTAATTACTGTTGCTTCCGGCGAAGATTTTCCTGATGCCCTGACAGGTAGCGTTTTGGCCACAGTCAATAATTCGATTCTCTATTTAATAAACACGGGAACATCTATGCCTTCAGGTGCAATTATGATTGGTCGGGATCCAGGCGCCGATCGGAACGAGTAAAACATTCAGTACTATTTATCAAATAATCAATAAAGATGACTGATAATCGCGAAAACCTATTATAATTTCAAGATATATGATTATATAAGAGTTGGGAAAATAGTTAAATAATAGGAAAGGAGTTAATTATATTCAAATTATTAAAATTATGTAAATTAAGAAGTGTGTATGAATGAAATCTAAATTATTTAAAAAGCTCTTGAGTATGTTTCTTGTAGGTATTTTTATTTTAGCTACCGGCATCCCGGCAAGCGCCCAGGTAAAGACAGAAACAACCCCAAATAAAGCCGAAGTTGTTTATACGGATGAAAATAATGGCAATCAAGTAGTAGCAGGTACTAAAGATAATGGTGAGAAAGTATATGTAATAGTAGCTAAAGGACAAAAAATTAACGATCTTTCCGATGAAACAAAACTTAAGGATCTAGCTAGTAAAAGTGTTAATAAGGAAGTAATCGGAGAAAGATGGTATTTAGCATTTGCTGATGATTTAGAACAAGCTAAAGACATAGCTAAAAAAGATGCGTCACCCCCCAAAAATACTATAAGAAATTATTCTGTCCAAGCATCTTATTTCTGGGGACACGGAAGTTATGTTGAGAGTTATTGGGACTCTTCAACTGGATGGGGTAAACATGTTAAACTTGTTCCAGTTGACCGTACATTTGTACAAGATACAGGACTTGCTGTATGTGCATTACTTGGGGCTGCTCTTGTTGCTACTGGCGTTATGACTGCTTTTGCAGCTGCTGTTGTTTGTGGCGGTATTGCATATACAATAGTTTACAGACTTTGGTCAGAAGGAAATTCCGATGGTTCTTTTGATTTCTATTCACCTGATTCTCTAAGAAATGATCATAATCCAGTCTATAATGGAGATTATCTTGGTCGATTTAAAACAGGTATGGGGAATTGGCTTGACATCTATTGGCCTGGAATTTGGTATTCTATTTAGATGAATATTTCGGTGTGGCAGAGCCATCAATACGCTCTGGACCGAGCCACTGTCACTCTGAAAATGATCCACATGTTGCTGATTAAAACACTTTGTTAAATAGCAGTTAACAGTCAACCCCGTCAACCCCATAGTATAACTTCACATGGGGCCTGAGGATGCTACCCTAAAAAGGGGATGGGGCTTACCCAAGAGGAATACATCATAGGAGCCTCATCCCTCGACCCATTGAAGCATCCGAAGTAGGGTCCCATGTCAAGTCTGCCCCAGACTCAGCTTGCGTGAGGGTGGCTCAACCTTAACCTATTGATGGCTCTAACAGAGCATATTATTCAATTTAGATGTATATTTTAAAAAATTTGGAGTGAAAAAATGCGTATTTTTATTAAAATACTACCTCTTTTTATTTTACCAATTTTGATTTTTATTTCAGAAACAGTATTTAAAGAATATCTTCTTAACATAGTTTCAACACCCAACGACATGTATCTTATTATTTTAATAGCTATTGCTTCTTACATGATAGGTTTAGGAGTAGCTTATTTATGTTTAAAAGTAGATAAAAAATTCTAAAGAAGTTTAATTAACGCAGTTTTGATCCCAACTTCGATTCAATCGTGTAGGAGGCCATCCATTATTTGGTTGGCCGACCTCCCATACCACCTGCGTAACTTTCAGTACGTAGCGGTTCCTCAGTTCACGTTTGTAACTTGTCGATAATACTCTGAAAAGAACTGGAATCTAGGTACCTTAATAACATTGTCCGTTAGGGATTTATATATGAAAGAGCTATTGGATGTTCTCCATTACTCTTTCTTGTGGGGGTGTCGCCAACATTTCCGAAAAACCCATGCTAAGATAATATGTGGAATAAAATTATGAATTTTAACCACGTTAAGCCGTTATTATCCATAAATATGTACCTAAAACGGTTACATGCCAGCATTCTGATATGTTGTTATTGGGAGAAGTTTTGATACTTAAAAATAGCAAAAATCCATTGTTCTAAAGCTTTTATATTAAGGAACCAAAAACGATCATTTTTGACAATAAGCCGAACTTTCCCTTTAGCGTTGGTAAAGTCGACTTATTGTTACCATATAATGTCTTAGCGAGGGTTTCACGTCATTTGGTTGGCCCTACCCCTTTATAGCTTAAATTGTATTCAATGATAACTTGATAAACATCTGATCCTAAAGATGTAAGCATAATTCGTCTTAAACGGTTTCAGTTGGAAGATACCGTGGAATAGCTAAATTAAATGGAATCAAAGTATGAACTTGATCTAGAGTAACCTCTTTTTCAATATTAGGGCCTAAATTTTCAACCTTCAGCATACTCGTGCCGTTAGCTTGTTGATAGGTATCAGTTTTATTTTGTGTGGTTTTATAACCAAATATTGTTCATTCACTAAGTTGATTAGTTCCCCAAAATCTTTACCTCGATTGGCAATAGCACTTATCTAAAACACCTATAAATTGTTTAATACTTACGTTAAAGCCCGCACAAAATCATCCAAAATGATATTTTCTATGCCCCCTGTCGCCAAACTATAAAGTTAATATGGCAATTGATTAAATTAAATAATACTGCCCCCTTACCTGATTCGGAAGCGAAAGGAAGGTTATAACGATGTTAAATAAAAATTCTATAAAAACGGTCAAAAGCCCACGAATTAATCGGCAATCAGCTCACTTACTTTTTCAAAAATGGAAAAGTGAAAGTTGAAGGGACTTACGAAAACGAGCTAATGATAGGTGAATGGAAGCCCTATCAGGAAACGGGTTAGTTGTGGCAAGTTGGAAATTTTGAGAATGGCAAGAAAAATGGAATTTGGATAAGGTACGATAAGAATAACCAATTGGAATATAAAAAAGAATTTGAACCCTAATAATCGTGTTCATTGGTCAACAGTACATAATTAAATAAGGCTAGATGCATCTATATGCATCTAGCCTTATTTCTACAGAAACTGAAAATTTATGCTGGAAAAGAAGGTATTTATTGGATTCTGGGAGAATAGTGAATTTAGGGGGCAAAAAGGTGGAAAGAGAATTTTTTATTAAAGGATTACGAGGAGCTGAGATGTTGTCAAAACTAAGGAACTGGATACTTCTAATCGTAGCTGTGTTTGTACTTCTATCGTCTGTGGGTATCGGCAAAAGCTGTTTTGGCTGCTCCAGAGGATGAAGATCAAAATCCAGCCATCATAATTAAAGCAAAGGGGATCTACGGAAACTACACAAAACAAGGTGTATGGCTTCCTCTTCAAGTTGAAGTGACGAACCAGGGAACGGACCTTCAAGGAGAGTTGAGAGTTACGCCGAATGAAAATAACCTTGAACTTAACACCATGGACTATGTTAGCAGTGCAGTTCTTCCTCAGGGATCGACGAAGGGCTTCAATTATTATATTCCCGGTGCTTTCACTAGTGTGCTGATTGAGTTGGTTAGTGGGGATAAAGTCCTTGCTAAGCAGACTGTCAAATTTGCTATTCCGAGTAACAATGAGCTGATCATTGGTTTGCTAGATCGTTCGGAGGAAGGATTAAACTCTTTGAATGGGCTAAAGCAAGCAAGTTGGATGGGACCCATTTTAGCGACAGTTAAAAATGAAAATCTGCCGGAGAAGGCGGAGCAGCTTAATTTTTTTGATGTGCTGCTTATTAATGATGTTAATTTGAAACTTACAAAGGAACAATCAACTGCCTTAACTCACTGGGTGAGTCGGGGAGGGACCTTAGTAGTGGGCGGAGTTTCAGGCTGGCATAAGGTGCTCCCGAATATGCCGCCGGAACTTCAGGAAGTCACGGTTTCCGGAGTTGATACTATTACGCTGAGTGCTCTCCCATGTAACTTAAGTGAACCGATCAGTGAAGCTATATCGGGTCCCGTACGTATAGCTAATCTCCAAAGTTCGAAAGGTAAGCCGCTTTTTTCTGAACAAGGAAAACCTCTAGGCATAAAGTATTCGTTGGGGGAAGGCGAGGTTTTATACCTGGCTTTTGATCCTGCTATAGAACCTATGTCCAACTGGACAGGGAGCAAGGTCCTGTGGATGGACCTCTTGGTCGATAAGAAGTATGATTTTGCGAATAGCTCAGGAGCTGTTCAGTTGGGCGGTACTTTGTTCAAAGGGCAATCCGATAATTCATACGGCATGGCGAATGCCTTGGGGAATATTGAGGACAAGGCTCTTCCTTCCCTGCAGACTATGGCCTGGATGATCGGGCCTTATCTTTTATTAGCGGGTCTGTTCAACTATTTACTCCTTAAGAAATTGGACAAACGGGAATTGACTTGGATCATCGTACCTGCCTTGTCAATTTTATTTGTTCTCTTGATTTATTTCACATCGTTTAAAACCCGCCCAGCGGAAATAATTGCTCACCAGATTAATGTTGTTGAGATGATGTCAGGAAATTCTTTGGCTAAAATTACAGCGGTTACAGGCATATTTGCCCCAACCCATGCCAGGTATCATCTTGAATTGCCAGGCAACCATCTCGTCAGGGCTTTGCCCAACCTCGATGGAGGAAAGAGAGTTGACACTGGGACAAATCAAAGACCAAACGCTATGATCCGTGTCGAACAAACCCCTGGAAAAACGAATTTAGACTTCTTTCAAATGCGTTCATGGGTTATGAGAGGGTTTTCTTCGGTTTGAAGATGCTTCCGTAACCAGGTCCATCAGCGGGGAAATCTCTTTCAAAGACAATAAGTGGCTGGCAACGATCACAAATGGTACTCAGTACAATTTTACAGACGGTGTGATCGTCTCTTCCCCTAATTGGTTTATGAAAATCGGTGCACTCAACGCAGGGGAGAAAATTCAGACGGAAATTAATTTTAACACGAAAAGTAGAGAGATTTCTTACCATATGGTGGGGTCGGATGACAATTTGGAAGATATACTGTTGCGGTCGTTACGGGGGGCTGAGGTTCTCATATAACGGAACCCACTTGAAAATTCTTCTACTCCAGACATTTCAAATTTATTAAATTTTAAAATCTTATCGTTCCTTACTGTAGAAGGTGAAGAAATTAGAAAAGAGTTGGTGTGATGCACTTCCTGGCACCTTGGGCGTTGGTTTTTTTACTAACGATTCCAGTCATCATCCTGTTTTATTTATTAAAACAAAAGAAACAACAGCAAATGGTGAGTAGTACATTACTCTGGCAAAAGGCTTTAGCGGATACTATTTCGCAAACTCCTTGGCAGAAACTACGCCGCAACCTGCTTTTATTCATACAGCTTCTGCTGGCTTTGCTCTTGGTCCTGGCTTTAACTCGCCCTTTTTTAGAGCGTGATCAGCAGGCCGGTGCTAGTTTCATTCTCCTTGTGGACACCTCGGCAAGTATGTTGACCAAGGAGGAGGGGGGAACTCGGATGGACTTGGCCAAAGCCGAGGCTGAAAAGCTGATTAAGGCGCAGAGTAGCGGAACCAAATTTACGTTGATTGGCGTAGGTCCGGTTCCGGAAATACTGTCCAATCAAAGTGATCAGCACGAAGTTATGGACGCCTTACAGGGGATGCAGCCGGGTTATCAGGAAGCTAATCTCGATCATACACTCTCGTTGGTTTCGGCGCTTCTAGAAAAGGGAACCATGGCTCCGGTCATCTTTTACAGTGACGGAGGTGTGAGTTCGCCGGAAGGGCCTGTGGGAGTGAAAGAATTCCAATATCGACGGATTGGTACCCGGGAGGATAATCTGGCGATTGGAGCTTTTTCCTGGCGTGATGGTCCAGATGGCCCGGTTGCTATGACAAGGATTGATAATTATGGTGTAACAGAGCAGGAGGTCACTGTCAATCTGCTTTCTGAAGGTCAACTACAAGACGTCCGGGTAGTTATAGTTAAACCAGGGAAACCAGGGTATCTATTTTGGCCCATTCCCAAACAAGCTTCATATTTAGAGGTATATTTGGAAGGTAATGATGCCTTGGACTTGGATAACTCCGCTTGGCTAGTCCCGCGTAAGGAGGACTTAAGTAAAGCGTTGCTGGTAACGGAGGGAAATTCTTTTCTGGAGCTGGTCCTTAAATTGAATCCTCTGCTGGAAGTTCATAAAGTCAAGACTGAAGGTTATCCTGGTGTTAAAGATCAATACGACCTTTATGTGTTTGATGGGTTTTGGCCGGAAAAACCGCCGGACGGGCAACTGCTGGTCTTCAATCCCCCTGCTTCAAGCGGATTAATTGGAGAAAGTGTTGGGTTAGTAACAGAACCATTACAACCTCTGCCTGAGCAACCCCTCTTGGACCATGTCTCATGGTCGGATGTTCATGTGGCCACGAGTAAAGACGTTAAACTTCCCACTGACGGGCAAGCGCTTTTGAAGAGTGGGGAGCGGACCCTATTAGCTGTCGGCAAAGTCGACCAAGTAAGAGCGGCAGTGTTTGGCTTTGATTTGCACCAGTCGGATCTAGCCCTCAGGGCTGCGTTTCCTATCTTGATTCAGAATTTAACCCATTGGCTGCTTCCCGGGGTGAACCCTACAGAAACCCAAGTCAAGATCGGGACACCCTGGGAACTAAGAGTCAGGCCTCAGGTGGATGAGGTGAATCTCTATGATCCGGATGGACAGAAGATCTCGCTTGCGCCACCCTTCCCGATCATGAAAGCTACCGATAAGTTTAGCCCGGGATTATATACGTCGGAGCAGATAAGTAAGGGCAAGAAAGAGCTTAGCCCCATCGCGGTCAATTTTATGTCTCCACAAGAATCTCAAGTTAAGCCGGTGATTCATCTAATGCTTGGTAAAAAGGATTTGAATGTGGAAGTCAGTACCAAGGTAATATGGGAGTTATGGCCCTGGGTAGTTTTGACAGCCTTGCTGCTTTTAGCGGTGGAATGGTGGGTGTATTTGCGTGGGCATTAGTTTTTCCCAACCTCTCTATTTGCTCTTGTTTAGCTTAGTTGGGTATTTTGTTTATCTCTGGAAAACAAGTCCTAAGGCCTTTACAACCCCGCAACAAAAGGCCTTTCTAGGGGTGCGCCTAGTTTTAGTGACCTTGCTGGTTCTTTCGCTGGCCGGAATAGAATTTAATTTCCGACATAAGGAAAAATCGGTGGTTTATGTGGCGGACCGATCGGCTTCGTTACAGGAAAAAAGCAAGGATATCAGTGAGTGGATCACTAAGTCCCTGGCTACCCTACCTGCAACTATGGGGGCCGGGATCGTAAGTCTCGGGAAAAAGCCGATGGTCGAATATCCGGTGGAACCTCATCCGGATTTTAAAGGATTGCAAGGGGTGATTGACCCTAACTATACAGATTTAGCAACGGGTTTGAGGTTAGCCCGCTCTATAATGCCTGAGGAACTTGGCAAACATATTGTCTTGTTGACGGACGGCAAACAAAATCGGGGCAATGCCCTGGAACAGGCCAAATTGTTAAATCAGCAAGGGATCCGGATCGATGTTTTGCCGATCACTCCCTCTAGTGGGCCAGAGGTCTTGGTGAAGACCGTTGATCTACCTTCTCGCCTCAACGAAGGAGAGTTCTTTGACTTGAAGGCAACGCTGGAAAGTTCGATTTCAACCAGCGGCACTGTGCGAATTATGGTCGGTAACAAAGTTTTACGGGAAGAAGACATTGAGATTGGCAAGGGAACGAGTCGATTAGTCTGGGGATTAAGTGCTGAAAAGGCAGGCTTGCATACCTATAAAGTCGAGGTGATCAGTGCTAAAGATACGCGTAAAGAAAACAACCTTGGACAAGCCATTACCCAAGTTGAAGGCGTACCAAGGATCTTGATTGTAGAAGGGAAACCAGAGGATAGTAAGGCACTTGGCACGGCATTAGCCTCGGTTAATTTTCAAGTCGAAACGGTTCAACCCAGCTCTATGCCGAAAACTTTAACAGGACTGGCTCAGTACTCTGCGGTTGTCCTCGTTAATGTGCCTGCGACTGACATGCAAGACTCAACAATGCAAGCACTAGAGAACTTTGTCCGGGATTTAGGACGGGGTTTAGTCATGGTCGGAGGAGAGAATAGTTACGGACCAGGAGGGTATTTTAAAACTCTTGTGGAGAAAGCACTGCCCGTTAATATGGAGATTACGGGTAAGGCGGAACTCCCTAGTGTGGGCTTGAATCTGATCATTGATAAATCGGGCAGTATGTGTCACACACAAAATAACATAACCAAAATGGATATGGCTAAGCAGGCTGCTCTTCTGACGACCGAAATCTTAGACGAGAAGGATCAACTGGGTGTGATTACCTTTGATAGTGAGTACAAATGGGTGGTCAGAACCGCACCGTTAATTGATAAAAAATGGGTCCAAGAGCAGATTGGCTCTATTGAACCTAGTGGTGGTACGAACATGTACCCCTCTTTGGAAGAAGCGTATAAGGCTCTTAAAGAAGCCAAGGTCAAGGTTAAGCATATTATTCTTTTATCCGATGGGGTTTCCAAATATGGGGGAGATTATGAAAACCTGCTAAAACAAATGGCAGCAGATAATATAACCTTGTCTGTGGTCGCCATTGGCGGTGATTCGGATACGTCTTTATTGAGGTATTTAGCCCAGGAAGGACATGGTCGGTATTACTATACGGATCAGATTGACAATATTCCCAAGATTTTCGCTAAAGAAACGATGATGGTGACCCGCAGTTATTTTGTGCAAGAGCCTTTTACTCCGATCGTCACAGGGTCTACCAGCATGTTGCCTGCTATGGAGGGACTTCCTCAGCTTTTGGGCTATGTTGCCACCACCCCGAAAGATACAGCAGAAGTTATCCTTACCAGCCATGACGGTGATCCGGTTTTGGCGCGTTGGCACTATGGGCTCGGGCGAACGGTGGCTTGGACGAGTGATGCCAAAGGACGTTGGGCGGAGCAATGGGTGGCTTGGTCTGCTTTTCCTCAATTTTGGGGAAAGGTGATTAGTTGGACCCTACCTGAAGAACAGGGGAACGGTTTGAATGTAACGGCAACTCGTGACGGCGGCTTAGGCAGGATTAGAGTGGATATCCCGCTGGAAGGTCGTAAAGCAGCCGATATTCAGGCTACAGTTATTGAACCTAAGGGAAGTTCCACGGATCTGATTTTGCCAGCGATCAGCCCCGGCCAATATCAGGTGGAATTTCCGATGGAACAACCCGGCACTTATATCATTCAAGTCGTTGAAAAAGAGGGCGACAAGGTTGTGCACCAACAAACGGCCGGTCTCGTTCAGTCCTATTCCCCGGAATTTTTGCTCCAAGGGGATCAACGTAAATTTATCGAACAACTTGCTACAGCCGGGGGAGGACAAATCCTTGATTCTGCTCAGTTTGATGGGGTGGGAAAGCTGATAGTCCCGGAAGCCAAGGGGAAAATTCCCCTTTGGCCGAAGTTTCTGATGATAGCAGTTCTGCTTTTACCCATGGATATCGCTTCCCGCCGCTTCAATTGGAACTTAAGATGGGTGTCAGCCCTAGGGCAACGCTTGGGGTCGCTTAGGAAGGTAAGTAGCGGTCCAGTTGAACATGGTCAAGAGTCGCTGATCCAATCAATCAAAGAACGTAAAGCAAGTAGGGAACAACTTTATCAATCTCAGGGTGAGACAAAGCCTGGAGAGCAGAGTTCGGAAGAGGGGAACAGGCAGAAAGGCTCTAAGACAGCAAGCGATGCTCAGGGTAGATGGGGAAGCGTGAGAGGCTCGAAAGACCGCGGGGAGATTGGTGTGAAGAGTACCACCGTGGATAATCCCGAGGGAGGCTTCAGTGCTAGGCTATTAGCGGCAAAGAAACGGGTTGCCGATAAGGATGAGAAGAGAGAATAGGGTTTCGGTCGAGTAAGTGTTAGCGAGAGACACAATTTACGATTATTTGACACATTATGACAAACCTTTTGCTTTACCTTTAGCTCTTTTTAGGTTATGCTAATGAAACACAAATAAATAAATTATTGAAAATTCAGAAAACATTAAATAATGTAGAAGGAGACAAGTATGACAGCACAGGAAAAGTGTATCATTGAAACTATTCTGGCCGACGTTGGGTTGGAACCTTTATGCGCCGGGGCAATTGATCATGAACCGAATAGCAAACCAGAAAGAGTGGTTAGAACATCGCAATAGAAGCGAATGCCCAGTACATGGGTATTCGCTTCTTTGATTTTCGAATCAAACATTTTTGCGAAGCGACAGTTTTTAAGGTTTGATATACTTTTGCAGCCAATACATAAAAAACAAGGTGTCTCGCGTGTTGTCGTGGAGCACCTTGTTCGCTGGCCAATTAATAATAAACCCTAGCTTCTTTTTATAAAGGAAATAGGGAATTGAGAGAGAATTTAGATAAGGAGGCATTAATAACGTGAAATGAATCGATAGGAATGAGTCAATGAAACTTCGGAAATTGCGTTTTTTTCTAGTCATTTTAATTACTTTATTAGTTAGTCTTGTGACTATGGCATTAGCGGATGTTGAGTTAGGGAAACAAAGGGTTATTCGGGTTGCCGGAGACAACAATTTCCCGCCGTTCGAGTATTTAAGCAGTACCGGTGTCTATGATGGCTTTAATATTGATATCATGAACGCTATTACTATTGAGACCGGGACAAAAATTGAATACCATCCTATGCCTTGGAGTGAGGCCTTGGTCGCTTTGAAAACTGGAGAAGTCGATGCGATTCAGGGGATGAAATACAGTGAATACCGCGAGGGCCTGTTTAGTTTTTCTCAGCCCTATTTGCTGAGTTCCGAAGGAATTTTTATCATAAAGGAGAACATTTATATATTTGAGATAGGCGACCTAGAGGGCAGGAGAGTTGCTGTCCAAAAAGGTGATATCGCCTATGATCTTCTTAGCTCTTTGCAGCGGGCGAAGATTGTCACGACCGAAAGTCAGGAAGAAGCTATTCAGCTCCTTCTCCAAGGGCAAGTTGATGCTTTTGTCGGAAATCGCATCACAGGGCAATATTTTCTGGAGCAGGAAGATAAGCAGTCTCAGATCAAAATTGTAGGCAAACTTTTAGACCCTGCGGATTATTGTATCGCAGTCTTACCCCAAAACAAAGAATTGTTAGACCTTTTTAACGACGGAATTACTAAAATTAAGAATAATGGCACCTATGATAAGATACAAAAAAAGTGGTTCAGTCGGTATGATTTGCCGACAAAAATCGATTTAGATAAAATTCTTTTCTATAGCAAAATTGGTGTTGCTGTTGCAACTGTGGTCTTTTTAATTATTTTGTGGTGGAATAGAATACTCAAAAGAGAAGTCTCTCAACGTGTCGTTGAGATCAGCGAGATAAATGAAGAGCTTCAGGAAAAAATGATTCAACTCCAAGCTAATCTTCATTTTCAAAAACAACTTTTGGACAGTACCTATTACTTCCTAATTACCCTTGACCACTCGGCCAAGATCTCCAACATTAATCGCAAGGCGATTGACTATTTTAATCTTTGCGAAGAATTGATAGGACGATCAGTAGGATCGACTATCATTGGTCAGATTGTTCCCCTGCTTGAGATTGATGAAGTATTAAGAAATGGAATAATATATCCCAATAAAGAAAAGACTTGGGAGAAGCCCAACGCTCCCGGGCAGGAAAAAAGGATATTAGGCTACAGTCTTTACCCTATTATTCTGGCTTCTCAAGAAATAAGTGGAGTAATTATTAACTTGCAGGATATCACGGAACAGAAAGGAATGGAAAAGGCGATTGAACGCGAAGATCGTTTACGTTCGCTAGGGCAGCTCGTTTTAGGAATTGCCCATGAAATCCGCAATCCTCTCATGTCCATTCTTACGTACACTCAGCTCCTTCCCAAGAAAATTGACAATCAACAATTCAGGGAACTTTTCGCGCAGCAGGTTCCAGAGGAAATAAACCGACTTAATGGACTCGTTAATGAATTATTGGATTTTGCTCGTCCAAAAAAGTCTGAACCAACTCCTTTTTCATTTAATCAATTGATCGATTCCGTGACACAGTTATTTAGACAAAAGCTACAGGAAAAGAAGGTTAAAGTCTCGTTGGAACTGGCCGATGCTTTAAGAGTATTCGCCGACCTACAACAGATAAAGCAGGTGTTTATTAATATTATCTTGAATGCCATTGAGGCTGTAAATGAGGGCGGAGAAATAAAAATTCGTGGGTATAATCGGGACCATCTGGTAGTTATCGAGATCGAAGATAACGGATTTGGAATTATCGAAAGCGATATGGATAAGATTTTCGAACCGTTTTATACGAAGAAGGCCAGCGGTGTCGGTCTGGGGCTATCGATAACCTACCAATTGCTTAAAGCCAATAACGGGTATGTGGATGTGAAAAGTAGCCCTCATCATGGCACGACAATTATCATCCAATTACCGAAAGTTAAAGAAGGGGATAAATTATGAAAAAGAACTTGGTGGTGATTGATGATGAATCGGCAATCTGCCAATCCCTAGAATTTGCTTTAGAGGATAGGTACCATATTTATACGTCTATTAATCCTAGAGAGGCATTGCCTCTTTTTGAACAGTTAGAAATTTCATTAGTGTTACTTGATCTTAAGATCGGTCTTTATGATGGCCTTGAAGTTCTGCAGGATATTAAACGAATTTCTCCTAACACAGTGATTATCGTCATGACAGCCTACGGTAGTATTCCTTCGTCTGTTGAGGCTATGCGTAAAGGGGCTTTTTATTATATTACTAAGCCATTTCAAATGGAAGAACTCGAGGTGCTTCTAAAAAACGCAGAAGAATTTTATGATTTGCATTCTAAAGTTCAATGGCTCAGTGAAGAATTACAAAAAGTTTCGGAAGGCTATGGGCTTATTGGTAAAAGTCCTGCCATAAATAAGATAATAGCGCTGATTGAAAAGACAAGAGACATAAATTCCAATGTACTAATTACTGGTGAAAGCGGCACTGGTAAGGAGATCGTTGCCAGAGCCATACATTTCCAAGGAAATCGCTGCACAAAGCGTTTTCAAACCGTAAACTGTGCTGCTATTCCCGAAAAATTGCTAGAGTCAGAACTGTTTGGGTATGAAAAGGGGGCCTTTACTGGAGCAACACAAAGGAAACCCGGACAGTTTGTTTTAGCGGACCGAGGAACCATTTTTCTTGATGAAATTGGAGAAATGGATTTTGCTTTACAGAGTAAACTTCTGAGAGTGGTTCAAGAACGAAAAGTGACTCCACTCGGGAGCACTGAGGAAAAAGGAATCGATGTCCGGATCATCGCCGCAACTAACTGTGAACTTCTCAAAGAAGTAAAGGCTAACCGTTTTCGTGAGGATCTCTTTTATCGGTTAAATGTTATCCCCATCCACGTTCCATCCCTGCGTGAAAGGAAAGAGGACATTCCCTTATTGACTCACTTTTTCATTCAAAAGCTCAGTGAACGAATGGGTAAACCCATCGATGGAATCTCCCGGGAAGCCCAGCAGATCCTGGAAAACTACAGTTTTCCGGGGAACGTCAGAGAGTTACAGAACATTGTAGAACGGGCAATCGCGCTAACAAACTCTTCGCATATTCAGAAACGGGATTTGCCGGATGAAGTTCAAGGGATACAAACAATCAGTATAAGTGACAAGCTAATACCCGTTTATATTGGGGAGTCTTTGGAACAGGTCGAGAGAAAGCTGATCTTATACAACCTAACTTTTTGTGGGGGGAACCGCCGTAGGACTGCGCAAATGATTGGCATCGGGGAACGTACTATTCGAGAGAAGTTAAAAAGGTATGAAAAAGAGTAGAGATGTGCGAAAAACTTAATATAGGCGGCATAAATGGCAGGGCGGCAATTTTTGCCGCCTTTTATTTATTCTATTAGGAACATATCTATTGGCTTATATCAATGCCTATCATGCCCAATTGGGCAGGTGAAAGCTGGTGTGCGTTCATTACGACTATCTTATATAGCTTAAGATTCAAAATTATAAAAAAAGAGTTGGCATAGAGTTTGCATTGATATGAAGAAAGTAAAAAGAAAACCGGGAGGTATAAGAATGAAGAAGTTTAATAAACTAAGTGCTCTGCTTTCAGGCCTGCTCGTCTTGACACTGTTGTTAGCCGGGTGTGGGGGACAAAAAGTTGTCAGCTCAGACAAAGAAGTCGATGCCGTGTTACAAAAGATCAAGGACACTAAGACCTTAACAGTAGGCACAGATGCAACATTCCCACCGTTTGAATTTAAAAATGAAAAGGGCGAATTGGACGGTTTCGATGTTGACTTAATGCGTGCTGTGGCTTCAGTGCTCGGTGCGGAGAAAGTTACATTTGTTGATACAGAGTTCAAAGGACTGATCCCTGGAATTCAAGGGAATAAGTTTGATCTTATTGTATCAGCTATGTATATTACTGACGAAAGAAAGAAGACCATCGATTTTTCCGATACGTATTATCCTGGTGGACTTTCAGTGATGATTAATAAGGATAACAACAGTGTCAAGGGTATTGAGGACTTGAAAGGTAAGAAAGTAGCCGTGCAAATTGGCACGAAATCTGATAAGTATCTTCAAGAGAAATATCCGGACATCAAGTTAGTGCAAGTTGAGAAAAACGTTGAAATGTTTATGTCCCTGGAGAGCGGACGAGCTGATGCAGTCGTTACTGGTATGCCGGCTGCTAAGGTCTATGCCAAACAAAACACTTCCGTAACGGTATTAAATGACCCCATAACCCAGGAAGACTATGGTTATGGGATCCGTAAGGAAAACCCTCAATTTACAGCTGAGGTGAATAAGGCTATAAAAACCCTTAAAGACAATGGTAAGTACCAAACCATTGCTGATAAATGGTTTGGTAAATAGGATGCACCTCGAAATAGTGATAGGTAAGGACGGGGAGCCTATTGGGCTCCTCTTTTTACACAATTCAGAAGTTATAACTTTGGTGACATAAAGTGCAACTTGGTTCTGGCAGTGCCAAAGGCTTGCACAAGCCAAGTTATCTTACAAGGAGGTAAGTAATGCAGCTAGACTTTTTGGTCTTATTTGAAGGCAATAATCTGGTATACCTCTTGCGTGGGTTGTGGACGACAGTTAGCATGACCTTTTTAGCTTTACTTTTAAGCTCCACGATCGGGCTGGTAGTAGGGTTAGGTGGAATGTCGAAGAATAAAGTGGCATCTGGCTTATGTTCTGCTTATTTGGCTTGGTTCAGAGGTACTCCGCTCTTAGTTCAACTTATGATTTTGTATTACGGCCTAGCCATAGGGATGAGGATCGATTTAAGTGCAGGGGTGGCGGGGGTCCTGGGGCTTGGCATGTACAGTGGAGCCTATGTCTCTGAAATCGTCCGCGGGGCCATCCAATCTATTGATCGCGGTCAAATAGAAGCAGGGCGGTCACTAGGGATGAGCCATTGGCAGACTATGCGTAAAGTGATTCTTCCCCAGGCAGTCCGCAGGATGCTACCGCCTCTTGGTAACGAATTTATTGCCTTAACCAAGAATTCATCCCTCTTGTCTGTAATCACAGTGTCGGAGTTGATGAGGGAGGCAAATTTAATCGTCTCAACCAATTTTAGGTATTTTGAAATATATCTTGGGGTTGCTGTTATGTACTTCATTGTCAATACCGCCATCTCTCGGACAATTCAATTCTTGGAGAGAAGAATGAATGTAGAGGGGAGACAGACATGATTAAAATTGACAGGGTAAATAAATATTTCGGGGATAATCATGTCCTAAAAGATGTTAGCCTCAATGTTCAGCAGGGTGAAGTGGTTGTCATTATTGGACCAAGTGGGTCAGGGAAGAGTACGTTACTTCGATGCATCAATTATTTAGAACAAATCCAAGAAGGCCAAATTGAAATTGAAGGTCGACCTATAGGGTTGATCTCTAAAAATGGAAAGTTGATCGAAATGCCTCAAAGTGAGATCAACGAAATGCGAGCCCAAGTCGGGATGGTCTTCCAGGGTTTCAACCTCTTTCCACATTGTAACGTGGAGGAAAACATTTTAATGGCTCCTGTGACCCTGAACAGAGTAAATAAACAGGAAGCTACCGAACTCGCCCATGAGCTGTTGCAGAAGGTGGGATTGTTAGATAAAGTTAAGGCTTATCCGGACAACTTGTCTGGTGGGCAAAAACAGCGTGTGGCCATCGCTAGGGCCTTAGCAATGAAACCTAAAGTGATGCTCTTTGACGAGCCGACTTCCGCGCTTGATCCGGAATTAGTCGGGGAGGTTTTAGCAGTTATGAAAAATTTAGCCGAAGAGGGAATGACCATGGTTGTTGTAACCCACGAAATGAGTTTCGCCAGGGAAGTGGCTAACCGTGTTTTGGTAATGGATGATGGCCGGTTGATCGAAGAAGGGCCGCCGGAAAAAATTTTTTCGCATCCTGACAATCCTAGAACACGCACGTTCTTGAGTAAAGTGTTACATTGTGAATAAGACCGATACAAACTCTTTCAGAAAAACGTTATGCTCCATCATATTTCTCCATTCCTCCGGAAAATTGTTGGATTACCTTACCAGAAGCCTGCGCGAGATTTTTTGAGTCGTATCAGGTTCGTAATCTTCACCACCTTGTCGCCTGGGGATACGCTATTTTCTTATTGAGCCACCTTTATATGGTCATCCGCCAAGATCTATTAGATGATGACGGTACGATATCTGCAATGGTTAACGGCTATAAATTCATGATATTGCGCACTGATGCTCTGGAAGAAGAGACGCAAGAGCGCAGGCTTCTAGAAAAGTAGATTAGATCCTAGGTAAAAGATAGTTCTTCTCGCAAACACCCTTGGGAAGTCTCGTGATTTCTAAGGGTGTTTTTGTTGATTAGTTTTAGAAAGATTGTGGATATGACCAAAAAAATAAAATAATTACAATTAATTACAACAGAGCAATGATTTAAATTTTGCCTTTCTTTTCTCCTGATCTGTCGATCGTGGAATTGAAGCTTACATTGGAGAAGGTAAATAATCGCCAAATAATTTGGCCAGTATATTCTCATATATAAAGTGAGAATATACTGGCTATTTTGCTTGTAAAAAATGCTTGCATAGGTTATAATGAGCACAAGTAATCATAAATGCGCAAAAGAAATCGTAGAAATGAGCAAAAACGAGTCATGGAAACGTGCATGGACCAGGATTAAGGCGATGAGGAAGGTAATGAATATGTTTGCTGAAGAGCGCAAAGCGGAGATTTTGCAACTTATGGAATCCGGTAAACCTGTCAAAGTGGGAGATCTGAGTCAAAGATTTGAAGTTTCCGAATCAACGATACGTCGGGATTTGCAGGAACTGGAGAATGCTGGGATGATCCAAAGGACTCATGGAGGGGCAATTTCGATTCAATCAAGTTTTGAGTTGAGTTATCAGGAAAAAGAGATCCGCTTTTATGAGGAAAAACAAAAAATCGCCAAAGCGGCGGCGGATCTCGTTAAGGATGGAGAAACGGTTTTTTTGGACGCAGGAACGACCACGCTGCAAATGGCCTACGCCTTGCGGGGAAAAACGTTTACAGTTGCGACAAATAGTATGGAGATTGCTCAAGCTTTTGCGGAGGATCTTCAGATCGAAGTGATGGTCATAGGTGGTAGTTTAAGAAAAAATACTCGTGCCTTGGTCGGCTTCTTAGCTAATGAGATGCTAACTCGGCTTCATTTTGACAAGGTTTTTCTGGCAGCGAACGCTGTTGACCCCGATTTCGGGGTATCGACTCCCAATCTTATCGAAGCTGAAACCAAAAGACAAATGCTGAAAGCCGGTAAAGAAGTAATCTTACTGATAGATCATTCTAAACTATGGGAAAAAGCGATGTGTAAAATTTGTAGTCTTAGTGAGATCAATTTACTACTCACGGATGATGGAATTGAGGATGAGGATGTAAAAAGGTTAAGCCAGTATGTTCAAGTGCAGATTTCGGTTTAAAATTGGGTAAACTAGAAGTGGACAGGAGAAACTAGGAAGAACTTAATTAGGGGCGAAGGGATGTACCATGAATAAGCAAAAAAAGACGAAAATTGTTACTATAACCCTTAATCCAGCGATAGACCAAACCCTATACTTCTCCCAATTCCACGTCGGGCAAGTTAATAGGGTTGGTAGAAAATGTTTAGATCCTGCAGGAAAGGGCATTAATGTTGCCAAGGTTATTCAAAGTTTAGGCCACGATGTGGCAGTGAGCGGTTTTTTAGGACGGGAGAATGCCTATTTCTTTGAACAGTATTTTCAAGCGGCAGGAATTTCCGACCATTTTATTAGAGTCGATGGGGCTACGAGAGTCAACACTAAAATTATCGATGAGAGCACTGGGCAGGTCAGCGAGATTAATTTTCCGGGTATTCAATATAATGCTTCGAATTTTCAGGAACTGAAAAACGTCATTATGCAGTTAGCCGAGGAAGCTAAGCTTTTTGTTCTCTCAGGGAGCTTGCCGGGAAATGCACCTCTGGATCTCTACCGGGAGTTTACTGAAATCCTGAAGAGTTATGATTGCAAGGTCTTTCTGGATACCAGTGGAGGTGCCTTGGCGGAGGGACTTAAAGCGAAACCCTATGCCATCAAACCGAATCTGTCTGAATTAGAGCAGCTTATTGGTCACTCCCTAGAACAGGAAAGAGATGTTTTAAACGCGGTTGAGACGTTAATATCTGGAGGGATCGCTAAAGTCGTGATTTCACTGGGAGGAAAAGGGGCGTTAATCGCAGATGGAAGGCAACGTCTATTAGTTCGACCACCCGATGTCAGGGTTAGCAGTACTGTGGGGGCTGGAGATGCTCTGGTTGCCGGGATGGTCTATGGAGAAGCTCAAGGAATGTCCTTGGAGGAACAGGCCCGTTGGGCCACAGCGGTTGCCGCTGCCTCCGTTGCTCAACCGGGAACCCAAGCCGGCCAGCTTTATGAAGTAGAAAAACTTATACCCAACGTCATTATTAAAGAATGGGAGGTGTAACAATGAAAATTACGGAGCTATTGGTGGATGATTCGATTCTATTAGGCCTTAAGGCTGAGACCAAGGAAGACGTTTGGAAAACTTTGGCTCACAGCTTTCAGGAAATCGGGGCGGTTCATAATGTAGAGCAGTATTTAGCAGACGTAGCCGTAAGGGAAGCGAAGGGCACGACGGGAGTTGGGTTTGGTGTAGCCATTCCCCATGCCAAATCTGAAGGGGTTACCAGGCCGGCCTTGGCCATGGCCCGTCTGGAAAAGAAAATCGATGTTCAGTCGATGGATGGTTCCCCAGCAGATCTTTTCTTCCTGATCGCGGCGCCCACCCAAGGGGAGGATATTCACCTGCGGGCTCTTTCGAAATTAGCGAGGTTGCTGATGCATGGTTCCTTTTTGGAGTCTCTCAGAACGGCTAAAACCCAAGCAGAAGTCAAGGCGGCGATAGAAGCGCACGAGAGTTAAACATTATGAAGGAGGGGGAAAGTTTATGAAATTCGTAGCCATCACATCCTGCCCTACAGGGATAGCCCATACCTATATGGCGGCAGAGGCCCTGCAGGTGGCCGCAAAGGAAATGGGACATGAGATTAAAGTCGAGACACAAGGATCTGTTGGTGCTGAAAACGTTCTTACTCATGAGGATCTGGCGCACGTAAAGGCTGTCATTATTGCTGCGGACACGTCGATCGACAAGAGTAGATTTGCTGGAATGACCATTATTGAAGTTTCAACGAAAGAGGCAATTAAAGACGCTAAAGGGCTGCTTACCACGGCGGCAAACGCAAAAGGAGGCGCAATCAATCCGGTGGATCAAACTACTCAGAACGGTCTGAGTAGACCTGAGAGAAAGGAATCCAAAACAGGTGTTTATAAACATCTGATGACGGGCGTGTCCTTTATGATTCCGTTCGTGGTGGCAGGGGGATTGCTGATTGCTTTAGGCTTTGCCGTGGGTGGAATTTATGTTTACAATGTTCCAGGAAGTTTTGGAGAAACGTTATTCTCGGCTGGTAAAGCCGCCTTTACGTTGATGGTTCCAGTCTTAGGTGCTTATATTGCCTTTTCGATCGCTGACAGACCTGGTATTGTCCCGGGTATGATTGGTGGTTTAATGGCCGCTAATAATGGCTCAGGCTTCTTAGGAGCTATGGTTGCCGGTTTTGCGGCAGGGTATATCGTGTTGGCGATTAAAAAGTATGTTAAACTTCCGAAATCCCTGCAAGGATTAATGCCAATTCTGATTATCCCCGTGCTTTCAACGGCCATTATGGGCCTGCTGATGGTCTACGTGATTGGTAAACCTATGACTTCATTTAACACGACTTTAGCAGCCTGGTTAACCTCCTTAAGCGGTACAAACGCTGCATTACTGGGCATAATATTAGGTGCGATGATGGCCTTTGACATGGGTGGTCCGGTCAATAAAGCTGCTTACACATTTGGAGCCGCAACGGTCGCCACTGGTAACCCATCCGCGATCATGGCTGCAGTGATGATCGCTGGAATGGTACCTCCCCTGGCCATTGCTCTTTCAACGGTTCTAACGAAGAATAAATATACCCTGGAAGAGAGAGAAGCCGGAAAGGCTAATTGGGCACTAGGTTTATCCTTTATCACGGAAGGTGCCATTCCGTTTGCGGCAGCCGATCCCTTGAGAGTTTTGCCATCCATCATGGTTGGCTCAGCAGTTGCCGGGGGAATATCTATGGCGTTTGGGAGTACCATCATCGTGCCCCATGGCGGAATATGGGTCTTAGCGATTCCTCATGTTGTAGCTAATTTGGTACCCTATATTCTAGCTCTGCTCGTAGGAACCTTTGTATCAGCTTTCATCCTTTCAGCGGTTAAAAGACCCGTTACAAAATAGACTCCTTGGGAGGTATTGGAAATGATTATCAAAGAAATTACCATTAGGAACAGCTCAGGGCTCCATGCCCGACCTGCTTCTATGTGGGTCCAGATGGCTAGTCGTTATCAAAGCAGTATCAAAATCAAATCCAACAATTCTGAGGTGGATGGTAAAAGTATTCTAGGGATTCTGTCGCTAGGGTTAGCTTCAGGCAGTCAATTTGAGTTGATCGTGGACGGTAAAGATGAACAGGAAGCGGCCGAGAGCTTAGAAACTCTCGTAAATAACTTGGAAAACCAAGGTGAGTAAAATGGATATGGATAAAAATAGTTGGCTTGGATTAGGGGTATCTGCGGGTCGAGCCGCAGGCAAAGTTTGGCTTCTTCAGACCTTTACGTCGGAGTTGGAGTATAAACAGGAGGGTGAGATCGATGCAGAACAAGAATTGGCACGATCGCAAAAGGCCGTTGAACTCACCAACCACAGACTTACCCAATACGAGCA
The DNA here is from genome assembly GCF_000802135.1 of Desulfosporosinus sp. BICA1-9. Classification (NCBI taxonomy): domain Bacteria; kingdom Bacillati; phylum Bacillota; class Clostridia; order Eubacteriales; family Desulfitobacteriaceae; genus Desulfosporosinus; species Desulfosporosinus sp. BICA1-9. The sequence goes on along the minus strand of NZ_JUEE01000155.1, from coordinate 11,761 downwards.
ACAAGTTCGGACTGAAAAAGGAGAAGAGTTCGCGCAGATCTTTACAGCCCATAAACTATTGCTTACCGATCCTGCCTTTATAGGAGAGGCCCAAAAGAGGATTAAATCACGAAATTTACTGGCCGAGCAAGCTTTGAAAGAAGTAGCAGCAGAAGCGGTTCAGATGCTACAGAATATCCCTGATCCGTACTTTCAGGAACGCGCTGTCGACGTGCAAGATGTGCTGGAACAACTGCTCCAGAATTTGCTCGGCGCCCAGGGGTCTGGGGCTACCTCATTTCCAAAAACAGGGGATTGGATCGTTGTGGCTGAAGAACTGACGCCGGCTCAAACCATTGCGTTGCCTAAGGATCGGGTACTGGGTTTTATCGTACGCAAAGGAGGCAAAACATCCCATGCAGCCATTCTGGCCCGGACTTACGGGATCCCGGCGGTTAGTGGGGTTGACGCTTCATGGGAGGAATTGACGGACTTAACATGGGCCGAACTAGACGGAGATGAAGGTTCTGTCAAGCGATCTCCAGAGGGCATTACCTTTATTAAAGGAAATGATTCTGACGAAGAGGAACAAGAGTGTCTGACTGGGATATTCGGAAATATGGTTCTAGCGGCCAATGTCGGAAGTCCGGAGGATTTACCGCTGGTGCAGAAATTTAAAGCGCAGGGAGTAGGGCTTTACCGGACTGAATTCTTGTTTATGGGGGATCAACTACCTTCAGAGGAAGAGCAGGTAGAGGCTTACAGCAAAGTGATTGCCGCCTGTGCACCTCATTTGACCGTTATCCGAACGTTGGATATTGGTGGGGATAAAAGAGCACCTGCTTTAGAGCTGCCGAAGGAACAAAACCCCTTCTTAGGTGTACGGGCCTTGCGCCTGTGCTTGCGCAGACCAGAGGTATTTAAGGTCCAGCTTCGGGCGATCTGGCGTGCTTCGGCTGCAGGTCCGTCGGCTGTGATGTTTCCTATGATTGCCACGCTTGAGGAATTGCTCCAAGCTAAGGAACTGCTCCAGATAGCTCGGGACGAAGTGGTACGAGAAGGATGGGCTATCGGCAAGCTTGAAGTAGGCATGATGATCGAAATTCCTGCAGCCGCTTGGAATTCTAAGCGGTTAGCCGCAGAGGTTGATTTCTTTAGTATCGGTACGAATGATCTGACTCAGTATATGTTGGCAGTGGATCGAGAAAATAATGAGCTGGCAGACTTATATCAACCGCATCACCCCGCGGTATTGGGCATGATTGCCCGAGTGAGCCAAGCCGCAGAAAAGGCTGGCATTTGGGTGGGCATTTGTGGTGAGGCCGGAGGAGACAGTATTTTGGCACCTTTCTTCGCCGCATTGGGGATCAAGGAACTAAGTATGGCCCCTGGGTCATTGCCTAAAGTCCGTCAGACCCTGAGCAAGTTGACGTTTAAGGGTGTGGACAAACAGACATTAGTGGACTCAGTTCTGGATTGTGCCACTGCAGCGGAGGTCATGGAGCAATTAAATATATTTAGTGCATGAAGCGGTACTATTTAAACAAGGGTTGAATTTTTGAGATTCAACCCTTGTATTTATTCTCGTTAGAAAGAAGGGGGAACATTGCTTACGGTACGCCAGTTAGTTGAGGAATTTAAATTTGAGGTTCAAGCCGGACATGAGGGATTAAACAAAGAAATTTCGGACTACAGCTTAAAGCGTCCGAGTGCAGAATTGGCGGGATATTTAGCGCATTTAACTCCCCAGCGCCTGCAAGTGTATGGGAGGACTGAGTTAGGACTCATCCAGCAATATGAAGAGACAGTACGGCTCGCACATCTGGCCCAAGTGATGGTGGCAGGAGTCCCCTGCGTGATCATCACCCGAGGATTGATGATCCCCAGTGAGTTTATTGAATTAGCCGAGGAGCGCAACATCCCTCTCTTAACAACTTACCGATCGACGACCCAACTTTTTTATCTGTTAATTCGCTACCTTACAAACCAGTTAGCTCCCCGTACCCTAGTCCACGGAGTGTTAGTCGACGTATACGGCGTCGGTGTTTTGATTACCGGTGAGAGTGGGATTGGCAAAAGTGAGGCGGCTTTAGAATTAATCAAAAGTGGTCATTTGTTGGTGGCTGATGATGCTGTGGAAGTTCGTCGGGTCGATGAAGAAAGTTTGCGAGGCGCTGCCCCTATTCGGATTAGGCACCTGCTTGAAGTGCGCGGTTTAGGAATTCTTGATGTAACGACCCTATTTGGGGCGGGTGCCGTACGAGATGAAAAAGATATCCAGTTTATCGTACACCTGGAAGAATGGCAGCAAGAAAAGTTATACGACCGGCTAGGAATTGATCCACCTCAGACACGGCAGATCTTAGGGATCTCAATTCCGGAGATCACCGTTCCTGTTCGTCCGGGGCGTAATCTAGCCACCATCATTGAAGTCGCAGTGATGCAAAGGCAAATACCCTCGTCAGGACACCCATTCCGTTCTTTTTAGTCTGTTTGCAAAAGCATTGTCGTATTGCACCGGAGGTTGAGAATATCATTTAGTAGCTTAAATAAAGTTTAACTCAAGCATTCGAGGTCGAGGTCGAGGTCGTTGTGCAAACGCCTCCCGATGTTTATTAAATCCAAATTTTCACTTAATAAGAAATAAGATTAAATCTCGCATTTCTCCATTAAAAAATGACAGAAAGCGAGATTTTTTCACTAATTTAAAAGGCAGTTCTCGGGTCAAAAAGTAATTAAATCAACTATTTTGACTAAATATTTGTATTAATTGTCGTAATTTCCAAAGATTATTCGATAAGAATTTGGAGGAATTACCCGATAAAATAAAGGGAAAAATCGACAATATATTGAATTAAAAGAATATTATAAAATTTTATAAGGTAAAATAACCCAACAATATCATTAGTAACTTCCTACCTTTTAAAGAGCAATATTTTTTAAAAATAGATAATCAATATATTACTGTCTAAATAAGGCCCCTAAATATGTGATTCAAGGAGGCCAAAGAAGATATGAAAAGGCAAAATTTAATTAACAATTCGTGGTTGCGACTTATCTTGGTAGTTTTGTTAATTGGAACATTATTCTTAGCTGAAGAGTCTATGATGAAAAAAACCATCCTCATTGGCTTCGCTGCTCAATTGACCGGTGTTCAAGCTGAATTGGGAGTTCAAGAACGAAACGGAGTTCAAATGGCGCTAGAGACGATTAACGCAACGGGTGGTGTTGACGGACGTAAGATCGAATTGATCATACGTGATGATCATGGTATCCCTGAAAAGGCTCAGGCTGCCGATCGTGAGCTGATTAAGGCTGGGGTACTTGCCATCATTGGTCATACAACCAGTGAGCAAACACTTGCAGGGTTGGAGGTAACAAACCCTGCTAAAGTCGTATTGCTTGGTCCAACTGTCTCAACTCCAGATCTGAGTGGTATAGATGATTATTTTTTTCGAGTTTATCCTTCATTCAAAAACAGCGCTCAAGCTTTCGCCCAATATATCTATCAACGAAGTGGAATAACCCGGCTGGCCATTATTTATGATAGTGACAATGCTGCATACTCCAAGACTTATTGCTCAACCTTTTCTAGTAAATACCAGTCTATGGGCGGTGCGATAACAAGTGAAATCAGCTTTTCTTCGGTGGCACAGTCGGACTTTTCCCCATTACTCTTGAAGTTGAGTGCGAGCAAAGCGGAAGGACTGCTTATTATCGCTTCAGATATTGATACGGCACTCATTGCTCAAAGAACCCGCCTTATGGGCTGGCAGACCCCACTATTTACCTCGTGTTGGGCTCCGACAAAAACCCTGATCAACAATGGCGGCCAAGCAGTTGAAGGGATAAAATTCGAACAAGCCTATGCATTAACCAGCCAATCACCGACTTTGTTGGATTTCCAAGCCCGTTATCAAACCAGGTTTGGACAGGCCCCTTCCTTCGGTGCCGCTCTTGCTTATGACTCCTTCCTAGTATTGGCAGCTGCTCTGGAAAAGACCGGAGGAAGGCCTGAAGGATTACGACAAGCGTTGCTAGAAACACATGATTTTCAGGGGCTGATGAATACGTTCTCTTTTGATCGCTTCGGCGATGTTGAGCGGCCCATATATTTAAGCACCATTCGTGACGGTAAATTTATTACTCTTGAGGATTTAACCTTAACCGACCCTGGAGGTGAATAATGGCAAACGGAAAAGATTTACCTTCTCTCCGTCAGGTGTTCTGGCGTTTGGTACTCTTACGTCTGTTTCTTCCTCTAATGGTCTTGGGGTTGGCAGTAGTGGTCGGAGTAAGCTATATAGGAGAACAAAATCTTGAAATTCAGCAATCCCAGATCGCACAATCTATGGCTCAGATAGTTGATCATCATCTGGACCAAGGGGGTCGAATCTTGGATACAATTGCTCGGGTAGCAGAGAACTCAGGAACGGAAAGGTTGCCGATTTTCCTGAAAAGCACCTGGGAAGCCTATGGTTACTTTGATACCTTATACTATTTGGATGAAGGTAACATAGTCAAATTATTGATGCCTTCCAATCCGCGTTATTTAGGCTTGGATATGTCCAAGTTACCGGATTTTCAGCAAACAGTAGAAAAGAAAAGCCTTGGTATTTCTCGGCCATTTATTTCACTTCGTACGGGTGAACCCACAGTTTACTTGGTTAGACCCCTTTCTAGTGGAGGTCGTGTGGTAGGAGAATTGAACCTAGGATTATTTCAGAAAGAGATCACAAACATAACTACTAGATCAGGTAAGGACTTTGTTTTCATTATGGATCAATACGGCACGCTGTTAGCTCATCCCTCTTTTGATCTGGTCAAACAGCAAACCAACCTGAGTAACTTGGAAATATTTCACGATAGCCTAGCCGGAAAGACAAACGCGTTTTATCTATACGACGGAACTAGGGTTTTGGGTAGTGCTTCCCGGTTAGAACGAACTGGTTGGATTGTTGTAGATCAAATCCCAGTGTCTGTTTTTTGGGGTTCATATGTATGGACAGTAGGGCTGATACTTCTGGTAGCATCAATCATCTGGCTGATTTTAGCATGGAACCTACGTAATCAACTCCAGAGATACGTGAGCGCACCGCTGGAGCAACTTAGCCAAGTAACCAATGATCTGATGATTGGAGATTTCAGTCAGGTCAACTTATTGTCTTCCATTCCTACTGCTTATTTTGAATTAAATAAGCTTGCGACCGACTTTCAGTTCATGAGTAACAGCCTCCAAGAACGTGAAACCTCACTGCGAACCCTTGCGCACGAGCTGAGCGAAGCAGACCAACGAAAAAATGAGTTTCTCGGGGTGCTCTCCCATGAGCTGCGAAACCCACTTGCCTCAATCTGCAGCAGCCTCGCTTTCCTTGATCGTGTGATGCCAGGTGGAAGACAGGTTAAAAAAGCAAAAGATGTTATCAATCGACAAGTGACGCAGCTCTCTCGCATGGTCGATGATTTACTTGACGTCACGCGTATTACGCAGAATAAGATTCAGCTACAATGTCAGATGTTTGAGCTTAATGAAATCGTTCGGTGTACGATTGAAGACTATCAATCGATCTTCGAGCAGAACGACGTGCTCCTAAGAGCCGAGTATGCTCCATCTGCGATAATGGTTAATGCTGATAAATCACGTTTGATCCAGGTAGTTGGAAATCTACTTCATAATGCCGCCAAATTTACAAACCGTAGTGGAACTACGCAAGTATCTATAGTAAGTGACACCTCGCGGAAACTGGCTATCGTTCGTATCGTTGATACCGGTGTCGGTATAGCACCAGAAATGCTTCCACTTTTGTTCCAGCCCTTTATGCAAGTAGGCATGGCTCTTGACCGGGGTCGTGGTGGGCTTGGTCTCGGGTTGGCGTTGGTCAAAGGGCTTGTGGAAATGCACGGTGGTGACGTGAGCGTCTTTAGCGCCGGACTTGACAAAGGATCGGAGTTTATAGTACGTATTCCTTTTGATGATACTGTGATTGAAATGCCTCAAGAAGCCGTGCAACCGGAAATTCACCATCGTTCCCAGCGGGTGCTTATCATCGATGATAACGTGGATATTGCAGAAATGTTTAGTGCTTTACTAAAGCACATTGGTTATACAGTTGAGGTTGCCTATGACGGTCCAGACGGGATCGTTAAGGCCCAAGTGTTCCGGCCGGAAATCTTACTGTGTGATATCGGGCTACCTGGCATGAACGGTTATGAGGTAGCGAGGGCTTTTCGCGCCGACCAGGAACTTAAGGATATTTTCCTTGTAGCCATAACTGGCTATGCGTTACCTGAAGATATAAAGAAAGCCTTTGAAGCTGGTTTTGATCGACACCTCGCAAAACCAGTGGAATTAACAACACTTGAACAAATGCTGGCGCAAGCACAAGTTAACTTTAACGTAATTCCCATTTTGTCGCATCTCGAGGATGTTGAGCGGCATGGTTGAGCAAAAAAACAGCCACCTGGCTGTTTTTTGTGTTGTACTGATCTGGACATTAACGCTCTAATTGCTACACTCTTTAACCCGCCTGTACAGCTGCTTAAAGAGCGTATTTTTCTCGATTTTTGTAACCCTATAATCAAATTATCAGTCTGGAAATTTACGAGGATGTCGCTTTCGGGTGTAGTTTTAAAGAAGGAAATATCTTTTGTGATGTCGAAATAATGGATAACACATAGAAGTAGGACGGTGGAAGTAAGTGAGATTAGGGACAACCTTTATGACAAGTTTGGTAATGGATTTTTCCGGGGCTATTATGCCCTTGCCAAATTTAAAGTATATAGCTAGAGTTTAGAATAAAAAGATCCGGATTCTGATAGAGATTCGGATCTTTTAGCATCTTTGACGATGTTCTTTTATGTATGCTTAGTCGCAGTCTGAAAAAATTCAACATCAAAGAAGGAGACTACTTGTGAATTTAGAGGTTTTGATCACTAACAAGGAGCTTTGTGTTGGTTGTAATAAGTGCATTGCTAAATGCCCGATTAAAGCTAACGTAGCGTTCCTTTATAATGGAGAGAATAGGGTTAAGGTGGATCACTTGAAGTGTATTCACTGCGGAGCGTGTATTGATGTGTGTGATCATCATGCGAGAGACTTTGCGGATGACACTGAAAGGTTTTTCTCTGACTTGAAGCGGGGGCATAAAATTTCGGTCATAGTTGCTCCGTCCATTCGATTTAACGTTCCTCAGTATAAACGATTATTCGGCTATCTTAAATCGTTAGAAGTAACGCGGATTTATGATGTGTCCCTTGGAGCGGATATTACAACCTGGGCTTATTTGAAAGCCATTGAAGAGCAGAAATTAGATTCGATCATTGCTCAACCTTGTCCGGTAATTGTCAACTACATTCAGAAGTATCGCCCGGAGTTAATTAAAAATTTAGCGCCGATCCATAGTCCAATGATGTGCACAGCTATCTATCTGAGAAAATACCTAAACGTTCATGATCAAATTGCGTTTTTATCCCCATGTATCGGTAAAATAGATGAGATTAGTGAAAAAAATGCAGATGGGCTCATCGAATATAATGTTACGTATAAAAAAATTAAGAATTATTTAATAAATAACCATATCGATCTATATAAGTATCAAGAAGCTGATTACGATGAAGTTGGTTGTGGGATTGGGCTTGCTTTCAGTCGTCCGGGTGGACTAAGAGAAAACGTAGAATTGCGCACACCTGATGCGTGGATTAGACAGATAGAAGGACCAGAGCGTGTTTATAAATATCTAGACGAATACTCCAAACGAATGATTGAGCATCAACCACTACCGCTGATTGTGGACATTTTGAACTGCCAGAGTGGGTGTAACAACGGCACTGGAACCTGTGGAAAAATCAGTGTTGATGATATTGATGATAAAATGAATGCACTAATAAAGGAAAAAATTCAAACGTATCATAAAAGGAATCAAGGTTCAGGGATTCTTTCGGAGTATGAGTTATTCTATAAGGACCTCCGTCTGAGTGATTTTGGCAGGCTATATGAAGATAAGTCTGGAGTCCTTGGTAATCATGAGATTTCTGACCTTGAGCAGATTTTTACACAGTTGCATAAAACGACAGAAGCATCTCGCAATGTCAATTGTTATGCCTGTGGATTCGGCAATTGCCAGGAGTTCGCTAAATCAGTTTTGCAAGGGACAAATCACATAAGCAATTGCATAGACTATAATCGGAAAGAGTTAGTCCGTGAAAAGGAGCATCTCTCCCAAAGGAACAAAGAAATCAAACAACTTCATTACTTGGCTACTCATGATTTTCTGACGGATATCCCTAATCGCTATTACTTAGAGGAATATCTCAATAAGCTAATGCTCAGTAATACTGGTAAACGCATGGAAAGTGCTCTTTTATTTATTGACCTTGATAATTTCAAAGTAGTTAACGACTCCTTTGGACACGCAAGTGGAGATCAAATACTGCTTAGTGTTATTAAACAGTTAGATATGCATTTGGGCGATACTGCTTTTTTGGCTAGGCTTGGTGGAGATGAATTTGCTGTTGTATTGAAGGACACTAGCTTAGAGAAGGCAAGTTCCGTCGCTAACCAATTACTACAAGCCTTGCGGATGGAAGACTTCAAAGTGGAAGGTCATCAGGTAACTATTAAATTGACAGCGAGTATCGGGATCATGATAATCGATGGGACACTAGATACTCAGACACTTTTTTCTTACGCGGATGTAGCTTTATACACTGCCAAGGAAGAGGGTAAAAATAGAATTAGTTCGATTCAGTCCAGTTACGATAGCGCAAGATTATTGAAGTCAAACCGAACGATCCTTCTAATCAACAATGCTTTGAAAGAAGATCGATTCACCTTATACTTTCAACCCGTTGTTAAGATGGACGGGAGTATTGTTCATTATGAGGCTTTACTCAGAATGCTTGATCAACAGGGAGATCTTATTTTTCCAAATGAGTTTTTACCGATTGCTGAACGTTTTGGCTTAATGTCCCAAATTGATCGATGGGTCGTCAATTCGGCCATTGAATTTTTAACTAAACATACGGAGCTATCTCTCTTTGTGAATCTATCGGCTTCTAGTTTTGCTGATGAAGAGCTGCTAAAATTTATTGAATTAAGAATCACAGAGAGTTCTGTGTTGCCTTCACGAATCGGATTTGAAATTACGGAAACTGCAGCTATTAAGGATTTAGATCAAGCGGAGCACTGGATTCGAAGGTTGAAATTGACTGGGTGCAAGTTCGCCCTAGATGACTTTGGAGTAGGTTTTCTTACGTTTACTCATCTCCAAAGGCTTCCGGTTGATTATCTCAAAATTGATGGCTCCTTTATTCGAAATCTCGATGTTGATCCGATTAACAAGGCATTGGTTCAAGCGATCAACGCCGTCGCCCATGCCCTCAGTAAAGCCACTATCGCAGAATACGTTGAGAACGAGGAAATATGGAGAATCTTGGGCGATTTGAAGATTGATTTTGGACAAGGTTATTTTTTGGGAAGGCCAGCAACTTTAAAGGATTTACCGATTGATGTTGTAACAAAGTACAAGGATTTAGATGTTGACGCAAGCATACCTTAATGCTATAAAAAAGAATATACTGAGTTTCCGGGAAACTCCTTTTGAAGAGTGTTAGGATGAAAGTGTCGAGAGGCAGTAACACAATTCAAAAGGGGTTTTTCTCTGTTAGAAAATCAATTTTGTTTATTGAACAAGTATACTTGTCATGTGATAAATTATAAAATATTTAAATTTGGTATAGATGTGAAAATGTTTTCATGTTAGAATGAAGCATAAATGGTTGTATATCAAGTTCCAATACAGAATACAATATGAAAATACTTTCATAAAGGAGATTTATGATTAATATAAAAGAAGTTGCCAGGCTGTCTAATACATCAATAACTACAGTTTCAAGGGCTATAAATAATAGCGGATATGTAAAACTGGAAACAAGAAAGAGAATAGAAGAAACTATTAAGACCCTTGGATATAAGCCTCTTGAAAGAAGTGGCGGAGCAAAAGCAACAACAACATTCGGACTTATTGTCCCGAACATAGAAAATCCTTTCTATGGGAAAATGGCCAATCATTTAAGTAGTGTCGCCAATTCTTTCAACTATAATTTGTTGCTCATCAATATTAAGTGTATTGAAGAGAACAAGGACGAAGTTCTAGTCGATTTATTGAATAACAGGGTAAACGGACTGATTTATGCTTCTTCATACAGGAGTCTGGAAATAGCACATATTGCCCAGGATAAAGGTATTCCTGTAGTTGTTCTGGATAGGGAAATCAAGAATGATAAAATTACATCTGTTAGTGTAAACAACGACTATGGTGCTTTTATAGCTACCGAGCATCTGATAAAGCTAGGCCATAAAAACATAGCCTATATCGGTGCAGCGAAGAATATGGAAATATCCACAAAAAGAAAGATGGGATATATAAGAGCGCTTGAAACTTATAATGTAACAGTTGATGAAAGAAATATAAGTTATGGCAATTATACAATGCAAAGCGGTTATGAATGTGCTGAAATGCTGCTAAAAGATAATCAAGAAATTACTGCAGTACTGGCAGTCAATGACTTGATGGCTATAGGAGTAATAAACTATTTGCATAAATCGGGTAGAAAGGTGCCTGAAGATGTTTCAGTACTCGGTTTTGATAATATTGAACTGGCAGGAAGCATTACTCCCTCATTAACGACAGTAGAGTATCCCATAGTAAGGATGAGTGAAGTGGTCATTGAATTGATTCTAAGACAGATCAATGACAATGGGAACAGTGTAGAAGCCTTGACACTTTTCCCCAAGCTGGTTGTCAGAGAAAGTACCGGATCTGTTAAAAGTAGAGAATAGCATGTTTTAAAATGGAGGTTGCAGGTGAAAAAAAGATTATTTTATATGCTTTTTGTTCCGAGTTTATCAATGATTTTATTTTTTCTTATATATCCACTGCTGCTAACCACGTTTCCTACTTTCTTTGAAGGTAATTCATTGACTCTGGTACGTTATTTAGACTTTTTTATGGATGACTATTTCCAGAGGATATTTGTAAGAACTCTGAAAATATCGTTGATGGCAGCTGTTGTATGTGCGATTTTGGGCATACCAGTGGCATATTTCATTTCGAAGAGTTCACAAAAAGTAAGAGGATTACTTATTGCGTGCACTGTATTCCCACTGCTTACTACCCTGGTGGGCGTAATGGAAAATATAGAGCCCGAACTTATGGAGGCAGTAGAAAGCCTTGGGGCCAACAGGATTAAAGCTTTCTTCAAAGTTATCCTAAAATCCCTTGAAAAATTATACCTACACAGGCTCATCCACATTAAATGCCTTATAGATCGCCTTTTGATCTTTGGTTAGTGGAAATAGAATTCGAGTCCCATTTATTATTTGTAAGCGAAGTTTCGACAGAGAAATCAGCAACTTCTTCATAGTCATCCTTTTGTATAGTTCTTTTTCCAGCATGACCTTATGGATATGTGCTGCAAGTATTAATGAGATGAAACCGACAAATAGCTTGTTCTGCATGATGTCTTCTCTATGCACTCTTAATCTCCCAAGGTCTAGACTGTTTTTTAAACGGAGGAAGCCCTTTTCAACAACATCCTTTTCCCGGTAAATTCTGATTGATTCTTTGGCATCAGCCACATCATTCGTTATGATGACCAACCAGCCTGCTGTTTCCAATTCCTTATTGATTACATTCTCTTTAATGCTGATGGTGTAACCGGAAGGGGATTTCTCCGAGCTGCGGATGAGGAGGTATTTGCAGTATTCCTCTTCATTCAGGGT